>JAIXOS010000184.1 GCA_027486695.1 Chitinophagaceae bacterium
GGAATGTTACAGATGGTTGCGTAGCAGCACTAGCCAAGATAGACCATTGCAAATTCACCACATTGTTGGGAACCACAACTGCATTGGTAAAGCTGCCTTTTACGCCTACACTGATATTAGCTCCGGCTGTACCATCTGTAAAGCTCAATGGAGCATAGCTTGAGGAAGTTCCTATTGGAAAAATTGTACTTCCACTTGATGGAACAGATTGACGTGTTAGTAAACCGCTGCCGCTCGCATCTATATAACTCGCACTTGTAGGCGTACTTGGTAAAAGAGTAACTTTATTAGTCAATGTCAAATTATATGTGCTTAAAACTAACTTACCACTTGTTAAGGTAAAAAGTGTATCATGTGTCAATGAACTACCTAAAGTTACCGTATTGCTATTAGTAGTAGTTGCAATTTCGATTGAAGTACTTACCAAAGAAGTGTTGGTGCTGAAAGTTTGAGGTGTACTTCCGGTAAAACGTAAATTGATGCCTTTACCATTAGGAGCCGTACTAAAATTTCCTGCTGACTTCGTAAAATTCCCTGTGACATTAAATGTTGGTTGATTGTTGGTGTTGATGGTTTGGAATGTGCCGCTACTACCTGTTTGGTTGTAGTCCTTAGTTGTTAAGGTTACTACTTGTCCAGCATTTAAAGATAATGTACCAGTTGACGGTAATGAAACGGTGCCACCCACCGTTACTGTTTCTGTTCCAGCCCAGCCAAAATTCAATGTCCCTGTTGTAACTGTCAAATTACCTGATATAGCTACTGTACTAGCGCTACTCATAGATGGCAACATTACTTGTCCGCCTGCACCTATATTGATATCTACGCTTGATGCATTCAATGTAGTAGAAGCATTAGAAAAAGATGTTACACGCAATGAACCCGCTGTTACATTAGGACAATTGAAATTCAATGCATTAACAGATGCTGGAAATTGATTGATGGAAATTATCGTACTACTATTAACATACTGTACGCCGCTGATGGTGACGTTTACATTTGTGTAACTAGGCGCAAGCGTTGTTGTACTACTGCCATTGCCGGGGAATGAAGCATTGTTTCGTTGATTATTAAACGTGGCTCCATTGAATTGCAAACTATTGGTTGCAGCATTAAATGCACTAATGTTTGAAAATCCTCCTGCATAATTTACCGTACCCGTAATCGTGGTTACACCATATTGTGCGCTGTACGTATTATTATATGCTGTCGCATAAACACTGCCATATAAAGTACCAAGATAGCTTAATGTAACCCCTCCATCTGTAGTAGTACCCGATAAAATACCAGGTCCACTGCCGGAAGATGCTGATGTACCCGCTAAGGTTACCTGATACAATTGTCCTCTATTAATCACCAATTGATTGAGTATATAGGCTGTATTATTGGCATAATTTACCGCTCCGCTACCGGTAGTGGTAGCATTCGGTTGTATGGTGAAGGTTCCAGCAATGTTGGCAGTTACGCCACTTATATTGGCTAAACCTAAAGTGAAAGTTTCGGTGGTAACACCAGAAGCATTGCTAGCAAGAATTAATGTACAACCCGATGGCACGCTGATTTCATCGCCAGAAACATTGCTTGTACCAACCGTTAAAGTTCGGCTTGCACCACTTGCTGCTTGTAAACTCACCGATGCTGTACCACCCAATACCAAACGCCCGATGCTTTGTGTTGGTACATTCGTAACTGTTGCATTACTAGAAAAGGTAAGCACATCGCCGGTACCCGCTGTTGTCCTATTAGGACTCCAATTGGTAGCTACCTGATAATCGCTACTAGTAGTGCCTGTCCACGTATAATCACCGGTGGGCGTTACTGCATTAGAAGCACTGCTCGCAGATCCAAAGAAAGTACCATCGGTAGATTGTACCGTAAACGTATAAGCAGTACCACTATTTAATCCCGTAACGGTTATAGGGCTTGTTGCGCCTGTTGCTGTAAAGCTACCTGGAGTAGAAACCACCCGATAACCGGTAATACCGCTCGTAATGGCCGGTGGACTGAAACTAACAGTTGCCGAAGCTGTACCGGCTACAGCAGATACACTTGTTGGCACACCTAATTGTACCAAAAAACTGCTTGGATTACCTATACCGTATAAACTAGCTGCACTTGTAGGAAGATTAACTGACATGGCAGAAGTGAAAGGATTACTGCCACTAACCGATGACAATGCTGTTTCTGTATAAGCACCACTCGCATAAGTTCCTAACACAGCCCCACTTGAAGTATAGCCACTGCCTTGATCAGCAGTATTGTATTGGAAAGTTACTGTTGGTTGTGTGGTTCCACTAGCCTGTATAGACCATTGCAGGTTCACAACCTTAAGAGGATATGGCACTGCATTAGTGAAACTATTTTTTACCCCTACCGTAATATCTCTACCCAAAGTACCGCCCGTAAAAATTAATGGCGCGTAGCTAGTTGCAGTTCCCACAGGGAAAACTGTATTGCCAGATGATGGAACAGATTGGCGGATCAATAATCCATTGCCGCTTGCATCTATATAACTTGCACTTGAGGGTGTGGTTGGCGAAATACTAGTACCGCTACCCAACGTTAAATTGCATGTATCTAAAACTAACTTACCGCTTGTTAAGGTTAAAACGCTGCTATTCTGTAAGGATACACTCCTACCTAAAGTAACGCCCGCACTATTGTTAATGGTAACATTCGGACTCGTAGTAAAACCGCCGTTTAATGTAAAAAGTTGTGCAGATGTGCCATTCATTACAAGGTTTCCAATTTGTCCAGAAGTTGAGGATGTAGTAAAAAAAGAAGTTGAAGCTTTAGTGAAATTCCCTTTTACATTCAAGTTTGCAGTTGATGCAGAAGCAGTACTGAGATTATTTAACCGCATGGTGCTTGTACCATTAATGTTTACATTCCCATTGACTGTTAAATTGGATGTGATAGAAGTCAGTGTGGTATATAAGCCATCCAATACGTTGAGTGCCCCACTATTTAAAACTAAATTACCTCCAACCGTCCAATCCATAGCCCCTCTACCCGTATAGAAAAGGCAGGAGTTTATCGTTAGATTACCCGTGATATTTACTGTAGTAATGCCCGTTGAGCTCGCTCCAATATTTTGGGTGGTACTTCCATTTGTAAAAGTAGCGTCTCCCGAAACTGTTAATGAAGAACCACTTGCAACTGCAAATCTTGTAGCCACTGCGCCTGTAATGTTTGGCGTATTCCACGTCAAGGTTTGGCATGCAACCGGCAATGTGATAGAAGGGCCAAAAGAGGACGTAACAATCCCAGTTATGGTTAAATTAACGCCAGACATAGTCGTTCCTGTTGGCAAAACATTAGCACCATCTGCCCTATTATAAATATAATTTGAGCCCGTTGCAAAAACTAGTTTGGCATTGGTGGGTGTACCTTGAATGCCTGCTGATTTATTTTCGATGGTGCCAGTACTTGTAACCGTGGTTTCTCCATTTGCAACGCTATAGTTATTTGAAAAAACACCAAAAGAATTGTTAGCTGCTGTTGCAGAAATAAAGCCAGTAACTACGGAACCTATATATTTTAAGACAGCGTTCCCATTGGTAGCCCTATTTGCGAAAGTGCTACTTGGAACTGTGGTAGAATCGGTTGTTGTACCTGCTGTCATTACCGCATATAAGTTTTGATTTAAAAACACATAGGCACCCGCACTGTATGCTGTATTTGCAGTTATTTTTGTTGGTACAGATGGTAGTGTATAGGTAGCATTTCGTTCAATAGTTAATTTACCGGCAATATTTGCTTTGGGAGAATTAGAAGCTGATAATAACAGTGTGAGTCCATTCGATATTTTTACGGAATCATTAGTGCTTACATAAGACGAAGGCAAAGTAATAGTACCATGACTATTTGCCGCAATAATCAATTCGCAACCGCTGGGTATCACCAAATCGTTGTCGGAGGTATTTGCGTTACCAATAGTAAGTGTTCGGTTTCCATTGTTCACTGCCGGTTG
Source organism: Chitinophagaceae bacterium (assembly GCA_027486695.1). Classification (GTDB taxonomy): domain Bacteria; phylum Bacteroidota; class Bacteroidia; order Chitinophagales; family Chitinophagaceae; genus Parasediminibacterium. The sequence continues at coordinate 3,974 of JAIXOS010000184.1, forward strand.
TAAACTTACATTAGCACCGTTTGTCAACACGAGCTGTCCAATTGCTTGGGTTGGAACATTCGTTACTAAAATATTACCTGTACCATTAGAACCATTTATATTGCTACCATTAAAGGTTACGGTGTCTGTTGTACTCGGTACAGCATTTTTACTCCAGTTTGCAGCAGTACTCCACGAACTATTTGTACCACCTCTCCATGTGTTTTGCGCATTTACAAAACAGCAACTAATCGTTAGATTGATAATCAATAAGAGTATTATTTTTTTCATAAAGCAACAAAAATTAAACAGTGAATATTTCAATTATAAATCAATAGCCGGGATTTTGATTTCCTATGTTTGGATTTAAAGCGATTTCAGCATTTTGAGGAATGGGCATCAACAAAAATTTTTCTTGGAAGCGTGGAACACTTACAGAATCCGTTCGTCCTGCGCTCCATGTTCTGCTAGAAGTGTTATATACCGGTAAGCCGGGTTTATAAACAGGAATAAGGGTATTTAACTGGTATTCCATCATGGTTGTTCCGCTAGGACTTTTGAGCCTGCATAAATCAAACCATCTAACTCCCTCTCCTACCAATTCTAGTGCTCGTTCATCCAAAATGGCAAGCCTAAATTGCTCTTTTGTCAAACCCGTTTTAAGAGGCTGAGGGCTTGCTCGTGGGATAACGCCATCTGCCGCCCTAGCTCTTGCTCTAATTTTATTAAATTCAGTATATGCTACATTGGTGGGGCCATTCAATTCATTTTCCATTTCGGCCTTGGTAAGAATAATATCTGCAAGTCTTAAAGCAAAAAAATCATTTTCACCATTTCTTGAATCGAGTGCTTGGCCATCAATGTATTTTAATAAATAAGGGCCAGTAGCATCAATTAATTCATTACCACCAATACTCCTTATCACAGGAAAAGTAATTGTTTTTCTACCGGTGGTATTTATCCAATTGGTAGCAAAAAAACGCTCTCCCCTATAATCATTTAAATAATCGCCGCTTGTATATTTTTCTACAAACCAAGGCTGCATTCTAAAGTTGGCCACACCCGTTTTATTAACACCTGAACCTGCTACGTTGGGCATATTTGACGGTAAAGAAAAACCAGCCAATTGCGACCCTAAAGATCCGGCATTAGCAACTTGTTCATCACGCGTAAAGGCAATGCCAAATAAAACTTCTGTATAGGCACTGCGCTCCTTGGTAACGTCAAATAAATCTTTTATATTAGAAACCAATGTGTATTGACCGGAAAGCATTACGCTATCGCAATAATCTTTTGAAAGTTGATATAGTTGTAGGGCTACCTGAGTGTTTCCTTTTAAGTCTTGATAATTTCCGTATGCTTGATAGGCTTTAGCCAAATAGCCAAAAGCGGCACCTTTTGTTGCATGATTAAATTCAAGAGCAGGCTGTTCTGTTCTATTGTATAAGGCTCTTTTTGCCTCTAATAAATCTGCAAAAATGAATCCATAAACAGAGTCAATACTCACGCGTGCGAATTGCAATGAACTGTTTGTTAACGTAGTATTTGTTTTTAGTGGAACGCCTCCCCAAATGCGTACCATATTGAAATAGGAAAAAGCCCTGAGAAATTTCATTTCACACTTCGTTCGAACCTTAAAGGCTGAATCAATATTAAGCGCATCTATTTTGTCCAATACAAAGTTGGCTTGATTCACCACTCTGTAAAAACCCCTCCAAAGGTTACCGGTTACGGCAGTGCTAGCATCATGCGTTTTACTAGAATAAATTTGAGTTCCGCCCGTTACCGAATAAATATCATCGGCCGTTAAAAAGAAGGGCGGATAGTTGGTTTTATAGCATTCTATATTTAGCCTTCCATAAACCCCATTAACAAATGATACAACGTCCGCCTGCGTTTGAAAGGAATTGTCAAAAGTTAATGTATCATAAATCACTTCTTTGACTGAGCAACTCCCCAAAAACAACAAGATAGATGCGATAATTAAATACTTTTTTTTCATATAAACAGATATCAAGACAGTGTTAGACTAAAAAGTTAAATTGATGCCCGTAGAATAGGTTTTATACTGCGGTATTACCCCAATATCCACCCCTGCGTTCAGCGCGCTATTTCCTTGAGCACTCACCTCCGGATCATAACCTTTGTAGCGAGAAATAGTTAATAAATTGGTTGCCGTCACAAAAATTTTAGCATTCTTGATGATAGCAGTTTTCTTCAAAGGCACTTGATAAGAAAGTATTACATTCTTTAACCTTACAAATGAACCGTCTTCAATAAAAAAATCACTAAATCTGTTTGAAAAAACGGTACCGTTTGCTTGCGGTGCTGGGTAAAAATTACTGGTACCTTCACCACGCCATCTATTATCCCATGCTTCTTTTCTTATATTGTATCCGGTAGTAGTATTCATGGCATCTAAGGGAAAACGGTTCATATTGGCTACGTCCTGCCCTATATTACCCATAATGAAAAAAGATAGGGTAATACCTTTATACGAGAAATCGTTGGTGATGCCAAAATTGTATTTGGGAAAGGGGTTACCAATAACGGTTCTATCTTCTAACGTAATTTCTCCATCTCCATCAATATCTTTATATCTTATGTCGCCGGGCTGTGGGTTTGCGGGATCATAAGAAGCTTGGGTAACTTGGGTACTGTTTTGGTAAATACCATCTGTTTTGTAACCAAAGAATGAGCCAATAGGATGACCAGCCATCGCAACACTAATCGGCTGACCGAACCCTACCGAACCAACAATCCAATAAGTATTGGTTCCAAAAATCTGTGCGTTATTGCCTAAACCAATGACTTTATTGCGATTGAAGCTTATGTTACTGGCAATATTCCAAGAGAGTTTTTTATTTAACACTTTGGCATTCATGCTCAATTCCAATCCCTTATTTTCTACCGAACCGGCATTTGATGCATAATTATTGTACCCTGTAGAACCGGGCAATGCCAACAGAATTAATAAGCCTTTGGTTAATCTTCTATAAACATCAGCGGTGAAAGTGATACGTTTATTGAGGAAAGACGCATCTAATCCAATATTAATATTATCGGTTTTTTCCCAAGTAAGATTATCATTACCCAAAGCAGAAGGCGATAGTGCTGTGGTAATAGTTGTCCCATTTACAATGGTTCTAGTGGGTCCAACTCTATATAGCGAAGAACCAACCGGAATCGATTGATTACCTGTCTGCCCCAAACTTGCGCGCAATTTCAGCTCGTTTACCCAATAATTTTTATGAAAAAACTGTTCATTATGTATGTTCCATCCGGCTGCTACTGCCGGAAAAAAATCCCATTTTTTTCCCGTTGCCAATCTTGAAGAACCATCTGCCCTGCCGGTGATGGTAAACAAATATTTGTTATTGTAGCTATAATTGACCCTACCCAAATAACTAGCGAGGCCTGACCTCTGATAAGCACTTGCTGGTATGGTAGAAGAACCTCCAAGTGCAAGATTGTAAAATTCTAATGCTTCGGTGGTAAAATTACTTACCTGAAAACCTAGGTTTGTGCTCGTAAACTGCTGATATGTATAACCCAAAACAGCATTTACGCTATGCTTTTTTTGGATGACTTTATTATAATTAAATGTATTTTCTATGAGATAATTATAATTTTCCGATTCGCTTCTAACTGCCAATCCATTGGACTGATTCCCTTGAAATGTGCCCCTAGGTAAAAAAACATTTCTAGCTGAGTTGGTTGAATTCACCCCAGCATTACACAAGTAAGTAAGTCCATCAATAATTTTATATTCGGCCTTTACATTAAGCAAAAAAACTTGTGACTTCGATTGATTTTTTGCTTTGGTAATTAAAGTGAGCGGATTACCGCTTGCACTTAAATTGGGATCAAAATCATTGGCCGCATAAGGATCGGTTATGGGAGAGAAATTTAATGCTCCGGTAATGATTGAACCTGATGGTTCACCCTGACTATTGGCTTGCTGTGCAGCATTGTTAACATTTAAATTGGCCGTAAACTGCCCCGACAATTTAAATGATTTAGTCATTTGTTTTTCCAGACTTAATCGAACTGAGCCAGTTACAAACTCAGAATTTTTTACAATGCCTTGCATTTTGCGATAATTGGCCGATAACGCATACTTGGTTCTGTCACCACCTCCGGAAATAGACAATTGATTATCGACGGACAAAGCAGGTTGATAAATCAAATCTTGCCAAAAGAAATTAGCTACTTTAGATAAAGAATCTTTTCTACTTGCAGTGTAAGCAGGTGTAAGTCCGCTATTTGCCCTTGCTTCGTTTACATAATCAATATAATCGGGTGTTCTCAGTACATCTATTTTCTTAGGTAATACACTATAATCTCCTCTAACTGCAAAACTGACTTGATCTTTCTTTGCTTTTCCTTTTTTGGTGGTAATCATTACTACGCCGTTTGCACCCCTTGTTCCGTAAATAGCTGTTGATGAAGCATCTTTTAAAATTTCAATAGATTCAATGTCGTTGGGGTTAATAGCCGCTAACGGATTGGCAGCCGGTACAGAATTGGACCAATTATCGGTACTTGTTCGGGGGCCTAAAACTTGTTCGCCGGTTTCAACCGGATAACCATCAATTACTATGA
>JAIXOS010000006.1 GCA_027486695.1 Chitinophagaceae bacterium
GATGTATATGTGTAACTGCTCGTGCACCTACTGTAACCTAATAGGAGAATTGAATACCTTTTTTCTAAAAAAAACGGCCATTGACACTTACATCAATAGCCGATTCCTTTATCGTTTACAGGGTATTGCTATCAGCAACTAGAAGCAAGTTAGGGGTACTGCACTAAAAGCCAAGCACCTGCCATTAATGTATCTGTACTTTCCTTTAGGTTATTTGCCTTGCGCAAGGCTACTGCCAAACACTTTTTTGAGCAAATCGGTTACGCGTGCAGCGGGGTTTTGCCTAATCTTTTGTTCCTCCAATTGTACTTGGTAAAAGATACCGTTAATCGCCCTTTCTGTTACGTAGCCTGTTAAGTCGGGATTAATGGGCTTGGCGGCAAATTTGTTGTAGGCCGTAAATACATCTGACCAATATTTGGTTGCGTTTGTTTTTCCCAACGCATTGGTAATAGTGGGTTTAAATGCGGTAGTGAGTGCGGTGGTGGTTTTGTCTTTAAAATAATTGGTAGCGGCAAAATCGCCCCCTTTCAAAATGCCAATTGCATCGGCAATACTCATTTCTTGGATGGCCTTGGTAAATATAGGGGTTGCATTTTTGGCAGCATCTTCTGCAGCTCGGTTCATGGATAATACGGCTTTGTCAACCAAACTCCCTAAACCTACATTCCGCAGGGTAGTTTCTACCTTTTTAGCTTCTTCGGGCAATAATATTTTTACTGCTGCATTGGCAAAATAACCGTCCGATTTGGCCAATAAACTATTGCCATTTTGTGTACCAATGGTTAATGCCTGTTTTAATGCCGCCGCTATTTCGGTGCTACTAATTCCCGGTGCCGAGCTGTTGGCTACGTCTACTACGGTAGTCAGTATTTGTTTGGCCGTATCGCAGCCAGTCATTACCACTAGTACCGTGCACATCATCATGTATTTTTTCATCATTGGGAACGTTTTGTGTTGCACAAATAAATAACAATTTCACCAATAATGCCGCGCTAATAAATGGTTTGCCCCAATGTGGAAGGATAGTGTGCTACTATTTTCAAAGTTGCAACCTAATAATTCTTTGCTTTTTATTTTATCGATTGGAACAATCATAATTGGGATATTTAATCTTGGTGCGTGAACGGTTTTTAAAGCGGGAAATAATGCTTTTCCCAAAATTTCTTTCAAAAAGTACGTTATCAGTCTTGAAGCTGTATTATGTACTCGAATAAAATTAGCAAATGTCTCACGTATTGAGTTTACTCGTGTTGTGGTATCATTGCCAATGAAGCAATCGAAACCTTTAAAACACGCTCTCATTGTTTAAGCAAAAGCCGAACCTATAAAACGGGTTTTCTCGTTACTGAACAAAACACAACAAATGGTTTGAAGTATTTAGCTTTTCACACTCAGCTTCAGTATGGTGACAATCGGTGCTATGTCGCTATTTATTGTGGTTATCATACACTACTATCTTAAGTAAGCATTTTTTTACTGGTAGGTTTTGCTTTTTTATGCTCTTTCGTTTTCCAAAAATTGGAAAGGGCGTCTATAAAAAAGAAATTATTGCTAGGATTGGCATTGAATAGTATTGAAAATCAATTATTTGTAAGGTTGGCACAATTTTGTGAAATCGGTTAAACGAAAATGCATAGCAACATTGTTCCACCTTTAAAATGAATAGGTATGTTCAATAAAATTTTAGTTGTAAACGATAACGATATTTTACTATTTGCTGCCAAAAAAATGTTGACAAAGGCCAATTGTACCAAAGACATTGTAACAGCCATCAACGGACAAATTGCCCTCGATTATTTACAGTCGATAACTGACCAAAACGCCGATGCTTTTCCCGATTTAATTATTTTAGATTTACACATGCCCATTGTAGACGGATGGGAGTTCATGGAACAATACGACACCATTTTTGCCAATAGCCAACCTCAAACAAAAATTGTGATTTTATCTGCCTCCATCAACCCGGAAGATATAGAACTAATACAGCAATATTCGTTTGTACTAGGCGATATTATTAACGGCATTAATTTATCTATTATAGAAAACATTCAACAGCGCTATAGGCAAGCTGTTGCAATGGGAAACAACCAACACATGGTTGCCTAAACGCACAACAAACGCCCCTTTTAAACATCCAATATTTGTACCACAAAAATGGGCTATACTGTTGCAACAATATAGCCCATTTGTTTATTGTAATACCTTGTAAGTAGCCGTGTTTAGCCCGGCATTCTTGAAATGTATTTTTCAATTTCCTTTATTTGATCTACCACTTGCTTGGTTTTGGGTTTACATTCTTTGGCTTTTCTAAAAAAGTCCTTACCCGCTTTAAATTGTCGCTTGTTGATGAATATTTGGCACATGCCCAAATAAGCCATTGCCTCGCTTTCTTTATCGGGAATGCCCAAACGTATAGCAGCTCGAATATAGCTTTCAGCTTGTTTTAAATCGCCTTTTTGCATGGCCATCATACCCAATTGCAGTTTGTTGGCACCTTCTGCTTCGGGCATAGGGCTACCTAAATCGTTGCTTTGTTTTAAAAATTTTTCGGCACTGTCGAAGTCTTGGTTCATCATAGCCAAATTGCCCTTGATGGTAAAATAGGTAGAACGTACCGGTTTGTACAACAAATTGGGGAACCAAACACTATTTAATATGCGTTTCACTTCTTCAATTTCACCATTTTCCATTGGTTCTTGTATTAAGCGCAAGGGGCCAATAAAAAAGTGACTGAAAAACCCAATGATGGTAATAAAGTACAATACAAAAGCCGGCCAAAAACCTGCCGATATATTTACTGCAATGGCTAAAACCAACCCCAACACACTAAATGCAAATCGATGTTTGATAAGAAAGTTATAAAATTTCATGCTGTTTGTTATTTCAGGCGGCAAAGATAGGCGTGTAATTGGTAGTGTTGTTTGGATTTTACCACGCCAACTACTTTTTTCGAACAAATTTGCCTTAATCTAGCCCACTATTGTGGGTATTTCTCGAATTTGAAAATTAAAATATGTAGCTAGCATTCGTGTTTACATACATAAAACACTATTTTTGCCATCGCTTTACCCTAAATGGTTGGCAGGTTCCGTAGTTCAATGGATAGAATAGGAGTTTCCTAAACTCTAGATCCAAGTTCGATTCTTGGCGGAACCACTTCCTTTTGTTCATTTATGGTTGTTAAAGTGCGGCCACAATGGTTTTAAAATTTTCCAATCCCGCTTCTACTTTTTCTACATATATCAGTTTGGCACTAGCATAACGGCAGGTTCAAAAGATAACTTACCGTGTTTGATGGTTGTTGATACCTTCAAAGGCGAACCAAGGCACTACTTAGGCATGTACAAACATTACGACTGTACAATAGGTAAATATTTATTTTTACTGAATACGATAGCAATTATATTAGCTATTACGAGTACAATGCCAATACCCGGTTGTTGGGCAATTACTAGTTCGAAGAGTAAAATGTTGACTGAAATTGGTGCAATAAGCAACTGACCCAATGCCCTAGTAGCCGGAACAATGAGCAATATGGCCAATACGATTTCTAACACTTTTACAATGGCCAAAAAGCCGGTACTGTATAAGAGTCCTACAAAGTTGCCTGCATTACCACTCATTGGTGGCATCGGAATAAAATGTAAAAAGTAGTTGGCGCCAAAAATGAGGTAAACAAGGGCCAAAAAATAAGCGGGAATTTGTTTTGCAATTTTCATAATAGGTGTTTTAAAAGTTGTTATAATAAAAAAATGAATAATTATACTGCGGGCTGTTTTACCATTTGAACACTGAGTAATAGTTTTATTTCGTCGGCTACCACTACGCCCCCTGCCTCGGTTACAGCACCCCAAGTAAGGCCAAAAGCAGCGCGACTAATACTGCCCATAATTTCAAATCCTACTTTTTCCTGTCCATAAAAGTCGGTCATTGTACCGCCATAAGCCACCGAAAGTGTTACGGGTTGCGTGTTTCCTTTAATGTTTAAATTGCCTTTTAATTCGTAAGTGTCATTACCAATAGCAGTAAATGCAGTGGATTGAAACATCAGTTTGGGATGGGTGGCAGCGGCAAAAAAGTCGTCGCTTTTTAAGTGTTCATCGCGCTGTTCGTTGTTGGTACTAATGCTGTTTACGGCAGCTTCGAATGTGATTATTGCATCGGCAAAATCGGCATTGTTGGCGGTAAGGCTAGCATCAAAATCGGTAAAGCTGCCGGTAACGTTGGTAATCATTAAGTGTTTTACTTTAAATGTAATGTTGCTATGTGTAGCATCAATTTTGTAAGCGTTCATGGTATTTGTTTTTAGGTGAAAAATGAAAGTTGGTGTTGTTCTATGTGTTGACTGTTTTCTAATGAATTGTAAAATAGAAAATAGTGTAATAATTTGTTTTTGTAAGAAATTGGATAAATATTGCGGTAAAAGCGTTAGGGATAGTAGCGAATACCCCACAGCCAACATCCTGCAAGGTGGTGGCGAGGAGTAGCAGCGGATAGCCCGCCCCGAAGGGGAACGCCCTAATTGCTTATTCCTCTATGAGTACGCCCATTTTACCCATTTGGTAATCTTTAAAGGCTTGTAATAGTTCTGTTTGCGAATTCATGACAAAAGGCCCGTGCGAGGCAACCGGTTCGTCAATTGGTAAGCCGCTCCCCATCAGCAATACGCTGTTTTCCAATGCCCGAATGGTGCATCCGCTTCCATTGGTATCTAATGTAACCACATGGTTTGCTTGTATGGTGGTAGCATCCATTTCTATTGCGCCACTAAGTACATACACGAAAGCGAGATGTGTAATAGGTAGCGGAAAATAATAGTTGCCACCTGCTTGCATGTGTATAGTAAACGTGTTTACCTCCGTTTGCGTGGGTACTTTGCCATTGATACCCGCTAAACTGCCCGAAACAACGTTGATCGTAGTTAATTGATCGGGCGAGGTGATTACCGGAATGGCTTGTTTATCGAGCGGAAAATAGGCTGGCGCATCCATTTTGTGTTTGGCCGGTGTATTAACCCATAGTTGGATTACTTCCTGCACACCACCATATTCGTGTATATTGGCGGGCGGGCGTTCGCTATGAATAATGCCGCTGCCTGCATTCATCCATTGTATGCCACCTTCGTACACCACATGGTTATTGCCCCTGCTATCGCGGTGGTGAACGCCCCCTTTGAATATAAAAGTAACCGGCGAAAACCCTCGGTGCGGATGTGGCCCCACTCCTGCGTGTAACACATTGGCGTGTTCGGGAACTTGTATGTGTGCATGGTGCAATAATAAAAATGGATTTACATCGGCTATAGTAGCAGTAGGAAAAGCTTGCCTTACCGGAAAACCTCCCATGTTAAAAGTGGCGGCGTATTCAATTGTTTGTATGGAGCGTTGTGTGTGCATGGTGGTTTAGTTTAAGTGCATGGGTACGTCTATCAACAACAATTCGGTATCGTTGGTAGCGGCTATTTGTAAGTTTTCGGTTTCGGAAATGCCCAATCCGTCGCGCTCAGCAAGTTGAATACCATTGATGGTAACGGAACCTTTGATTACAAAGGCATATACACCGTTTTGTGGCCGTTGAATTGTGTATTCGGTAGCAAAACCTTTGGTAAGATTGGCTAAAGAAAACCAAGCATCTTGGTTAATCCAAACGGCCTGCTCGTTGTCGGGCGCTACCACCGTAGTAATTTGGTTGATGCGTTGGTTAACAGGAAACGATTTTTGATCGTAGCGTGGGGCAATATTTTGTTCTTTAGGAAATACCCAAATTTGTAAAAATTTGACCGGTAGGTGGCTATTGGCATTTTTTTCGCTATGGGCGATGCCGCTTCCGGCACTCATGATTTGTACATCGCCTTGTTTAATGATGGCATGCCGTCCGGTAGAGTCTTGGTGTTCTAAATCGCCTTCGATTGGGATAGAGACAATTTCCATATTGTCGTGGGGATGTTTTCCAAAACCCATACCTCCTGCTACTGTATCGTCGTTAAGTACCCGCAAAGCGCCAAAGTGTATTCTTTCCGGATGGCTGTATCCTGCAAAACTGAAGGTGTGATAGCTATTGAGCCAACCATGATTGGCATGTCCACGGGTGTTGGCTTGGTGATAAATGGTTTTCATAATTGAATGTTTTAAGTTTTATGGTGTATTTATAAATGATTCTTTTTAGAAGTTTAAACATGTATGTATATACACGTATTTGATTAAAAAATTTAACCCTCTTTGTCTCTAATTTGCTCTAATAAATTGTTTAATACTGTTGCATCTTGTTGGTTCATCTGGATTAATTGTTCAAATAATTGGTCTACACTTTGGGTAGATGCGGCCAACAGATTTTGTCCATTTTGGGTAATTGCTATGAGTGTTTCGCGTTTATCGGTAGCTGAGGTACTGCGAGCGACTAGCAGCTTCAGTTCTAAGCGATCGATAATTCGCGGAACATTGGAATTTTTTTCAATCATTCGGCAAGCGATATCACGTACACACATAGGTGTTGGATATTTGCCATTTAGTATCCGCAACACATTGTATTGTTCATGCGTTAGCCCAAATGTTTTTAATTCTTGGCTCATGACTGTTTTTAACCACCAAGCAGTGTACAAAATATTTAAACCGGCTTTTTGCAGTTCGCTTTTAAATTTTGTACTTTGAATGGCTTGTTCCAATTTCATAACACAAATGTATGTACATACATGCATTATTTTCAAAAAAACTTTTCCCCGCCCAGTCTTTATCAAAAAAAGAATAGACAAAACTGAGATTAGCTGCCCAAAAGCATTTTTATCCACTTGAGTTTATTGCTGTATGGGGGGTATTTTACTTCAGGATCTATCCAAGTTGCAGATTTAAGGATAGACTTAGCTCTCGTAAATGTGGCAAAGCTGTGCTTTCCGTGGTATTGCCCCATACCACTTGCGGATACGCCACCAAAAGGCAACTGCGGATTGGCCAAGTGTACAAGTGTATTGTTTATACAGCCTCCACCAAACGAGAGTTTATGAGTAAAGCGATGTTGTGTTTGCAGGTTATTGGTAAATAAATACAAACTCAACGGGTTAGGATTTTGCTGTACGATTGCCATTGCCTGTTCTTCGGCATCAAAGGAAATGATGGGCAAAATAGGGCCAAAAATTTCTTCTTTCATCAAGGGCAGATGCGTGTGTTCTAATTCTATTAGGGTAGGTTCAAGGTATAGGTCGTCGGCGTCGGCTTTACCTCCTTCTACAATGATACCGTATTGTAAGTAACTGACCAATCTTTTGAAGTGTTGCAAATGTATAATACGTCCGTAGTCGGGGCTTTCTTGCGGATTGTGGGTATAAAATAGTTGTATGTACTTTTTCATTGCCGTTACAAGGGCCTCTTTTTGGGTAGTTTGTACCAATACATAATCAGGAGCAACGCAAGTTTGCCCTGCATTGGTAAACTTACCCCATACAATACGCTTGGCAGCCACCTCAATATCGGCATCTGCGCAAACGATACAAGGGCTTTTGCCACCTAGTTCTAAAGTAGTAGGAATGAGCTGTTCCGCAGCTAATTTGGCCACCAAAGTGCCAATGGATGTGCCGCCCGTAAAAAACAAATGATTGAATGTGGCACGTTGCAATAAATCGGGAATAACGGTTGCGCCATCGCCCAATACCACATTTAAAAATCGGTTAGAGAAGTTGGACGTAATGAGTTGGTAAATTAATTTGGACGTATGCGGTGTAAATTCGCTTGGTTTTAATATAACACAATTGCCCCCGGCAATTGCACCAATAAGTGGCGAAATGGATAATTGAAAAGGATAGTTCCATGGAGCAACAATGAGCACCAAACCCAAGGGATCGCGCAGAATCATGCTAGTGGCCGGCTGTAAAACCGCAGGTGTAGACACTGTTTCGGGCTCCATCCAACTTTCTAAATGTTTTAATGCATGCTTTATTTCGTTGTACACAAATCCAATTTCGGCTGTATATGCTTCTGCTTCCGATTTGCGTAAATCAAGGTACAAGGCTTCTGTAATTTCCTGTTCATGCATTTTGATTACCGTATATAACTTCTGCAATTTGCGCTTACGAAACTCGTAAGACAATGTTTGTCCACTTTGGAAAAACAATTGCATAGCTTGTAAATCGTACGACGAAACGGTTAGCATAGTAGCTGGTTTAGAATAGAAGGGAACTGTCATAGTAAATTGATTTACCAAAAACGTGCCACACTATCGCTTGGCCAATAAAACTGTAATACATGGTAGGTAAATAACTTCCAAATACAACAGCAATCGGTTTGTTACAACTGAGCTTTGATAGAATAGCATTTGATAAATACGCAAAAATGGAGTCAAAGGTTGCTAAGGCAATAAAATTTCCTGAAAATCGCTCGCATTGCCGTTAAATACATTGCAATCTACATAGGTAGTAATACCATTGATATGTCCTCGTTCACTATGTTGCCAAAATAACCACGGTTTGGAAATCCGGGGTTGGTTTTGTTCCAAATAATGGGCTATCCACAAAGGATAGTCGGCAAATTGCGACTGTAGATATTTCTCGTAGAAATCTACATAAGTATACAGGATGGGCTTGGTTTTGTAATGGGCTTCCAATATTGTGAGACACTCTTGTAAGCGCTTGCGCATGGTTTCCGGTGGCACGCCATACAGTTGTTCAATATCTACTACGGGTGGCAAATCGCCACTTGCAAGCCGTGCATTGGCAATAAAATTGCGGGCTTGAATGGCCCCGCTTTTGGTACACAAGAAAAAATGATAGGCACCCACCACCAATCCGTTTTGCTTGGCTTGCAAACGGTTGATTGTGTATTTTTTATCGGTATTTCCTAAGCCTTCTGTTGCTTTTAAAATAGCAAAATGCATGCGAATATGATTAATATTCATCGCTTTTACCTTTTTCCAAGCAATCGTATTTTGATGGGCACTTACATCAATACCGTGTATGCTAAAATCGCGGGGCATATCTATGCCAAATGCCTTGTAAATGGCCGCTTCGGCTAGCTGCATTTTGTGTTTTTCACGAATTACCCAAATACCTATTGCTAGTGCCGCTATCGCCATTACTAAGAATAGCCATACCAACCGAGACGATTTTGTTGCTTTTTTTGTGCGTTTTCGTGCCATGAATCAGCTAGCCAAAGTTAAAATGGTCTATCATTTGTTTGTAAAACAAAACAGACCATCTATGGGTAAGATGGTCTGCCAAGATGATTGATTATTAAAACTATTGTAAATTTAATTGTATTTGCAATTCATCAAATTGTTTGTTATCAATGGCACTAGGTGCATCAATCATAACATCTCTGCCGCTATTGTTTTTAGGGAAAGCAATAAAATCTCTAATGCTTTCGCTGCCGCCCAAAATGGCACACAACCTATCAAAACCAAAAGCCAAACCTCCATGAGGTGGAGCACCATATTCAAAGGCGCCCAATAAAAATCCAAATTTATGGTTGGCCTCTTCTTGGGTCATACCTAAGGCGGCAAACATTTTTTCTTGTAGTTCGCGTTGGAAAATACGAATAGAGCCACCTCCTATTTCGTTGCCATTTAGTACTAAGTCGTAAGCATTGGCTTTGATGTTGGAATAAGGATGTTCGAGGTATTTTTCTGCATTTTCAATTACCGGATTATTACCAATCATGACGGGTATGTGATCGGGTTTGGGTGATGTAAATGGATGGTGCCTTGCTACCCAACGATTATCATCTTCTGCATATTCAAACAACGGGAAATCGAGTACCCAAAGGAGTTTAAATTCGTCGTCTTTTCTAAAACCTAGTCGCTTACCCATTTCCAAACGCAATTCACTAGTCGCTTTTCGGGTACGTTCTTCTCTACCCGCCAAAATAAGAATGAGGTCACCGGGTTGAGCGTTAGCGGCATCGGCTATTGCTTTTAATTTTTCTTCGCTATAAAATTTGTCTACACTACTTTTTAAAGAGCCATCTGTATTGTACTTAATGTAAACCATACCGTTCATGCCAATTTGGGGGCGTTTTACCCAATCGGTCAGTTCGTCGGTTTGTTTACGAGTGTACTCGCTACAGCCGGGTACGGCAATGGCCAAAACAGTTTCGGCATTGTCGAATACGCCAAAATTGGCACCATTGATTAAGTTACCGGTAGCCTCCAAGTGTCCGCCTTTCAAAAAGGCCGATTTGAGGTTCAGAATTTCCATTCCAAAACGGATATCGGGCTTATCGTTGCCGTACTGCCACATTGCATCTTCCCAAGTCATGCGTTGTACTTGTTCGGCATAATCGATGTTTTTAACATCTTTGAAAATGCGTTTTACCAAACTTTCGAACATGTTTAAAATGTCTTCTTGTTCTACAAAGCACATTTCGCAATCGATTTGGGTAAATTCCGGTTGCCTGTCGGCGCGCAAATCTTCGTCCCTAAAGCATTTTACTATTTGGTAATATCTGTCGTAACCACTTACCATCAACAATTGTTTGAATGTTTGAGGGCTTTGTGGAAGCGCATAAAATTGTCCGGGATTCATTCTGCTAGGTACCACAAAATCGCGAGCACCTTCCGGTGTTGATTTGATTAAAAAAGGGGTTTCAATATCCATAAACCCATTTTCGTGCAAATAATTGCGGGTGCTGCGGCCAACGGCATAGCGAAGTTCTAAATTTCGTTTAATGGCATTGCGGCGCAAATCAAGGTAGCGATATTTCATACGTAAGTCGTCGCCACCATCTGTATCGTCTTCAATTTTAAAAGGAGGTACAGCGGATTTGTTGAGTATGGTAAATTCGGTAACAGCAATTTCAATATCGCCGGTAGCAATGTGGTTGTTTTTATTGCTTCTTTCATGAACAGTGCCTTTTGCCTGCAATACAAATTCGCGACCAAGGGGTTGGCTATCTAGCTGCGGTTGCAAACTTTCGCCAAACAATAATTGGGTAATACCATACCTATCTCTCAAATCAACAAAGGTAATTGCTCCAAATTTGCGTACGGTTTGTACCCATCCGGCAAGTGTAACCTGCTTGGTAGTATCGGTAATGCGCAATTCGCCACAAGTATGTGTTCTGTACATGATTTTTTATTGAAATTAATTGTATTTTGTTTGTTATTGATTGTAAACAATTACTTGGTATTGTTAACAATCAACGGGATGCAAATATATAGAAATGCGCCGGAAGCTACATGCCTTAATGCGTAAGTGGTGGGTAAGTGGTGGGTATGCGGCTGTAACTATTCGCACTCAAGCGGCCTACACAATCAAAGGTTTGTGTATTTTGTGCATCGCTATGGGAAACCAATTATACAACAAACCCTTTTTTATCAATGCCCGGGTAGCTGTAGCTGCTTTCTTTTTTATATCGGGACTTAGTTTTGCGAGTTGGGCTACCCGTATTCCCTATTTACAAGCGCAATTACACCTTTCCGAGGCGCAATTGGGTAGTTTATTGCTAGCATTGCCCATAGGATCCATGCTGAGCTTACCACTTTCGGGATGGTTGGTGGCCAAAGTAGGCAGTAGAGTATCGCTTATGGTTGCGGCAACTACTTATCCTTTAGTGCTAACGGTGATCGGTTTTGCCCATTCTGCAACACAATTGGCCAGCTTACTAGTGCTTTTTGGGTTAGTGGGTAATTATTTTAATATAGCCGTAAATACCCAAGCGGTTTTGGTAGAAAAATTGTATTCTAAACCCATAATGGCCGGCTTTCATGGCGTATGGAGTTTAGCCGGCTTTTTAGGTGGTGCACTGGGCAGTTTGTTTATTCTTCTTCAAGCATCTGTATGGGTGCATTTTGGTTGTGTAATGCTGTTTGCTTGGCTGATTGCCCTGTATATGTATCCGTTTACACAAACCGGCAGCCCAATAGCAACCACAACGACCCAACCTATTTTTGCCAAGCCCGATAAACAATTGTTGTATTTAGGTATAGTCGCTTTTTGCTGCATGACTTGCGAAGGAACCATGTTTGACTGGAGTGGTGTTTATTTTAAAAAAGTGGTACATGCACCTACTTCATTAATAGCCCTAGGCTACGTTGCCTTTATGAGCACAATGGCTTTAGGGCGTTTTTTAGGAGATGGATTTACGGCCAAAATAGGCATTCAAAAAATGTTGCAGTTGAGCGGCGCTATTATTATGTTGGGATTGTTGTTAGCCGTATTTTTTCCCAATGTACCCATGGCTACCATTGGTTTTTTATTGGTAGGAGGTGGCGTTTCTTCGGTAGTACCTTTGGTATACAGTACCGCCGGTAAAAGTAAGCGTATGCAACCCGGTGCCGCATTAGCTGCGGTATCTTCAATAGGGTTTATAGGTTTTTTAATTGGCCCACCCATGATTGGTTTTATAGCACAACAGGCAGGATTGCGTTATTCGTTTGCGCTCATTGCGTTATTGGGCTTGGGTACAAGTATTGTAGCTACATTGAACAAGCGTTGGTAGAAAATGGGTTGTTTGATTAGTTTATTTGAATAACGTAAAGTAACTGCCTCCAATTGGTGCATTAGTAACCCATTCTACGCTTATCAATTATACAAAGCAGCTATAGGTAAGCCAACTTAAACCATATGCAAGCAACGTCATGTATACCAATTGTATGATTGGCCATTTCCAGCTTTTGGTTTCGCGCTTAACTACCGCAAGTGTACTCATGCACTGCATAGCAATTACATAAAATACCATTAACGATAATGCAGCTGCTAGTGTGTAAACTTTGGTGCCATTGCTATGGGTTGCAGCCTGCATTTTTTGTCTTAAAGAAGTATCGTCATCTTCTTCAACGGAGTACAAGGTGGCCATAGTGCCCACAAATACCTCGCGGGCAGCAAAGGAAGTAATCAGGGCAATGCCAATTTTCCAATCGTATCCTAGCGGAGTAATAGCCGGTTCAATGGCTTTACCCAAGATGCCTGCATAGGAATGTTGGAGCTTTTCGGCCAAATACTGTTTTTCCAATTCGGCTTTTTGATCAGGTTGTTTGGTTATTTGTACTTCGTATCTGTCGGCAAGTTGCTGCATGGTATTGCTTGGTCCATAGCTACTTAAAAACCATAACAATAAACTAATAATCATGATTACCCTACCGGCATCGGTAACAAATATTTTGGCTTTTTCTACCATGGTAATACCCACATTTTTCCATCTTGGAGCTCTATAGATGGGGAGCTCTAGTATAAAAAAACTTTTTTCTTGAATGTGAATGAACCATTTGGCTACGTAGCTAACCACCAAGGCAAGGGCGGTGCCGAGAAAATACAAACCCATCATTACCAATCCTTGTAAGCTTAAAAAGCCCCAATAATAAGTATTGTCTATCACCAACGATATCAAAATGGTGTAAACCGGCAATCGGGCACTACAACTCATTAAAGGTGTTACCAAAATGGTTAATAAGCGCTCCTTTTTATTTTCAATATTCCGCGTACTCATAATAGCCGGAACGGCACAGGCAAATCCGCTGATCATGGGCATCACGCTTTTGCCATTCAGCCCCACTTTGCGCATGAGTTTGTCGCTCAAAAAGCTAATTCTAGCCATGTAGCCACTATCTTCCAACATGGTGATGATGCCAAACAAAATCATTATTTGGGGTATAAACACCAAGATGCCGCTTAAGCCTGCTACAAAACCATTAATGAGCAAGTCGCTCCACCAAGCATTGGGTAAATGGCTATTTAAATAACTGCTTGCTTGTTGAAACAGCCATTCTATACCATTCATTGGCCACTGTGCCAATGAAAATACGCTTTGAAAAAGCAGAAACAGTACCGCCAATAAAATGAGGTAACCCCATGTTCTGTGGAGTAGTAGATTGTCTAATTTGTCGGTAAATAGCTTTTTTTCCAGCGGGTCGGGTTCAATTACTTGCTGCTGCATAATCAACTTAATGCGTTGATAGCGCTGCATAATTTCCTCGGCTTGCGTTTTGGTAGGATTGAATGCATTGGCTTTTTCAATAGCTTCAATAGCTTGTTGCCCATGCGCATCTATAGGGAAATTTTCGTGATTAATAAGGTAATGAATAGCGGCATAATCGCTCAGGTGCGGATACATTTTTTTCAATGCATCAATGGATTGCGGAGCCAAACTTTTGTTGTCTATAAAATCGCGCGGAATGGTGGCATTGGGCATTTTGGCTACTTGTACCAATACTTTTTTGAGTTGCGTAAGCCCCTTGTTTTTTCTCGGATTTACGGCTACAATAGGTACGCCCAGCTCGGTAGATAAACCATTGATATTAATTTGAATGCCTTTTTTTTTTTTTTTTTCGTTCATGGTTAAAGCCACCACAATGGGTACCTTTAAATCGAGCATTTGGCTACAAAACAGCAAGTTGCGTTTTAGGTTGCTAGCATCGGCTACCAACAAAATAACATCTACCGTTACATCAGCATCAGCATTCATGAGCACTTTGTAACATACCCATTCGTCGGCGCGTCGTGGATACAAAGAGTAGGTTCCCGGCAAGTCGATGAGTTGGGCAGAAAAATGTTCTTCCAACAATAAGGAGCCTGTTTTTTTATCTACCGTTACCCCCGGAAAATTACCCACCTTTTGATTAAGACCGGTAAGCGCATTGAATAAAGATGTTTTGCCACTGTTGGGGTTGCCCACCAAGGCAATGTGTAGTTGATTGTTCACGCTGCTGTAATTGTAGCAAAAGTAGTTGGGCTAATTGGGTAAGTGTTACGAGATAAGGAAGAGAATACAAAACAGCCTTAGGGGTTGCAATTATCAACTAGCAAGGGAGGGAGCCATTAAAAATCGATCGCTATCCATTTACGTTTGTTTTTCTCGTATTTTTCATAGTTGAATTTGTAGAGTTTGCCCGGGCGATGTGGAACGTCTTGTTCGTATTCTTTGGTATCTACCAACAAGCCCATCGAAGCAAATTTTTTTCTAAAATTTCTTCTATCAAGTGTGGTACCTAAAATTGCTTCGTAAAGGTTTTGTAACTCGCGCAGGCTAAATTTTTCGGGTAACAAATTAAATCCTAGCGGATGTTCTTGTATGCGTTTTTGTAGCCAACGCAAACCTGCATCCAATATTTGTTTGTGGTCAAAAGCCATTTCTTGAATGCTTGACACTTTGTGCCAGTGCAACTCGTTGGCCGTGATTTTGAGTTGGTGGTGTTTAATGTTGAGCAAACTGCAATATGCTACTGTTACTACCCTACCGCCGGGATGCCTGTTCAATTCGCTAAAGCTACCAATTTCGTCCAGGTATACATCGTCCATACCGGTACGTTCTTTTAAAATTCGGGTAGCGGCTTCATCTAGCTTTTCGTCGCTTTGTACATTATCGCCCAATACGCTCCACAAGCCTTTAAAAACGGCCAAATCGCTGCGTATCAACAATACTTTTAGTTCGTTATCTTCAAAACCAAAAATTACACAGTCTACCGTAATAGGTAGTTGTGGGTAAGTTTGTACAAGTGTTTGTGCCACTAGTAAATCGGCCTGATTGGATGTAGCTGCTGCCAATGTATTTGTCTTTTTACTCATTAATGAATCAATTATATTTTGTAGCAGGCAATTGATAGGATGGTGGACAAATAAGCGAAATAACCAATAAAGCATACAACATACACTACGATGTTTGGCTATTGGTTGTTGGGTATTGGTGCAAATTTATTCAATTTATTGTAAGAAAAGAAGGTAAATTGACACAATTGGAAAAATATAAAAAAAATGTTCTTTTTGTCATCAACCCTCCTCCTGTAAAAACAAAACCCAGGGTTAATATTTCTTTTGATAAGAAGATTATTGAGGAAAATTATTCAATTGTTGTTATACACTTTTCAAAACCTTGTTAAGATTGATGCAACCACGGTAGTAGCATCATTTACCATGGTAATTAAATAATAAAGCACCGGCTAGTATTCGGTGCTTTATTGTTTGGTGCGGTTGCATGCGGCAAAAGGCCATCAACTATTGGTTGTATTTTCTTTCGTTTTCATCATGCCCATTACTTGTTTTAAGGTTTTATCCATTCCTTCTGTGCTGCCATCTAAAAATATTACGTTGCCTTTACCATATTCGGCAAAGTTTTTAATGGCTTCAGTCCACATGCTGAACAAAATAACATTGGTATCTAAATTGGCTTGTTTCATTTGTTCTGCTGCTTGTGTCATACCGCGTGCTACTTCTTCTCTAAACAGTGCCACGCCTTGACCACGCAAACGGGCAGCTTCTTTTTCGGCCTCAGCCGATATTTTAATAAAATTACCTTCTGCCTCCGCCGATTTGGTTTTGGTAATCAGGAGCGCTTGTCCTTCGTTTTCAGCAGCCGCCTTTAAGTTGTTGCTTGCTACCACTTTGCTCATGCTTTCCATCACTGCTTTGTCGAACGTGATATCGTTTATCTGCAAATCCTGCAAATGATAGCCCCACTCTTCAAGTGAGTGGTCAATTTGTTCTTTTACATATTTCACAATTTCGCTGCGTGCCGTTAATATTTCGGCTTGCTTTTTTGTGGCAACAAATGCCCGTATAGAGCCTTCAACGGTACGTATCAGGGCTTGCATCAGGTCTTTATCGCTAATAAATTTAAACGCCACTTTCTTGATGGTTTCTTCGCTTTCGTTTTGTACCGAATACAACAGCATACTTTTAAAGTATACGTTTGCCTGATCAATAGTAACGGCTTGAAATTCAAGCTCTACCGATCTATTTTGTATACTAATACGCTTGTAAATTTGCTCAATGAGCGGAATTTTAAAGCGCAAACCGGGCAGTAAAATGCGTTGGTATTTTCCAAACATGGTTATAACAGCAATAGTACCTTGGTTAACGGTTACCAATCCGCCCACACCAATAGCTATGAGTACTATGAGCCACCAATAATTGATTAAAATATACATAGTGATTTAATTTATATCGAATATAGTCAATTAAAGTGTTACCAATTGCTAAGAGGTAGTTATTGATATCTTTTTTTGAATAAATTATTTCCGCTGTAGTTTTCTTTTATAAAGTACAAACCCCTTGCGTACAATGCATGCACCTTTCTTAAAAGGCGGCAGGTATATAATGTTAGCCAACAATAAATGAAACTATTTGTTTCTTGATACTAATCACATTGCGGCCATTTTGATTGGCGGGTATCCATTTAGGGCTTCCTTTAATAACGCGTGTAGCTTCTTCGGCAGTGCCATAGCCGGGATCTTTATCAACGGTAACGGTACCTATGCTACCATCCTTTTCAACTTTAAACCTCAATATTACCACATACTTACCCTTAGGGGCCTTATTTTGTGTAGGAATATCGCCGTTTAAGTTTTTGGTAATGTACCTTATCCATCCTTCGTTGCCGCCTTCCGAATATTCAGATTCTATTTGATAGGTGGTGTATGTTTTTTCTTTGGAGGCTTTGGTTGTGGCACTATCGGTGTTTTTTTGGGCGTAGCAGGTAGCAGTAATTGCCAAACTAAGGAATAAGAAGTGTCCGTACTTTTTCATCATACAAAATTTGTGTTGTTTGTTAAGGGCTTAATATTTGCAAATAAAGTAAAATATTTTAAAATTTGATTGAGGTTGTGCTATTAAAATATTATTTTGAATAAATGTTAATTGGTTATACCGCTCTTCGGATATTCATTTATGGTATCCCGAAATGCGAGTACTCTGATTTTTTTTAAATAATGAAACTTTATTTTTGAAACAATGTGGAAGCGTCTCTTTTTCAACTTATTCATATCTATTATTTATCTTTCAATAGTAAAGAAGTTTAGCATTAAGGAGAATGTGATAAATTTTTTATTCTTCTACTTATTGATTCCTGTTATATTTTTCTTTGTTATACCATTCGTATATAAAAGATTTTATAAAAAATAAATATATCTTTGCTGCATAATTATGCTCGCTTTTATCATGGTACAATTATTATAGGAAGTAGTGGAGCATTCTTTTTGTAGAAGATACGAGTCGATGCGAAAATACTTAAATAAGAAATGGAAACAAGATAGTTTATAACAATGTTGTTTAATAATTATTTATTTTTAAATTCGCTAAAAAATAACTTAAATAGCATCAAATGATAATCAAATTAGTGCCCATAATCGTTCTTTTTTTTACGCTATTTCTCAATAGAAGCAGTGCACAAAAACCTTTTATTGATACCGCCAAACAGCATCATGATTTTTCCAATACCACACAAATTAGCTTAGCAGGATTATCCCATGTATATGTTAAATTACAAAAAACGACACTTGTGGTACTAAATAAAAAAGAAATCATATCAATTGATAGTAAAACTTTTCGCCAATTAACCAACGAATCAATTGTGTCAATTGATATTATTGATGATAAACAATCCAAAATGGATATTAAGACGATAATATTTATTCAAACAAAATAGCATTGTCTCGCTATTCGACATGTTCCGTTAGGATGTGTCGAACTGTAGATAAGGAGCATCTGTGATAACATATTTTTTATGTTCTTTCCTTTGTCGATTTTTCTTTGGGATGGTCATTCACTTCATCAAGAAGTTGTTGATAAAGTAGTTATGTAACAGCAGTTATTCTGTTTACGGTGATTGTGGCATCGGAGATGCCGTTTATCTTTAGTTCGAGACGTGCGCTTCGCGAACATCTCGAACAGCGAAATAAATTTACGAACGAACATTTAACATCTAGTTTACAATGAAAAATAAGATTTTAAGTATTTTAATTCTAATATACTCTTTTACGAGGCTACATGCGCAGATTAGCTTACAAACTTTGCAAGCCTACGACTACACGCTGCCTGATAAGTTAAGGTTAGAATGTATCAAGTATATGTTGAGAAACGGCGAATATCCAACTTCGCAAGCATTGCTGTATTACCTAAATCAATTTCGTCCTTCGTTGTATGCAAATAAACCT
This sequence comes from Chitinophagaceae bacterium, assembly GCA_027486695.1. Lineage (GTDB taxonomy): Bacteria > Bacteroidota > Bacteroidia > Chitinophagales > Chitinophagaceae > Parasediminibacterium. The sequence goes on from JAIXOS010000006.1 coordinate 18,847, forward strand.
GTTGGCTTTTTTTTCAGACATTTTAACGATACTGTTAATGTCACAGCAGAAATACGTACAAAAGTACTTTCATTGGTTAAAAACGAGTGGACACGCGAGGAAGTAATTGCGCTTTGGCAGCAGCGTTATGAAAAATATCACAACGGGCAATTTAAATACCTTCTTGATAGTCTTACGAAACAAAAACTTGACGCATTGCGTTCAATACCAAATAATCCTAGCGATTCTAGAATAGTTGCTAATGGAATATATGATAGCTTAACAAAAAGTGATCGAACTATATTTGAATCACAAATTTTAAATAAAAAAGTAGACCGGCAAATTATTTTAACAGCTGCCTGGTTGGGGTTAAAAGAAGCTATGCCTGTTTTGCAAAAAGCTTTAGCCAATAAAGACCCACATTATGATAGTGCAACAACCGTAGTAGCCCTTGCCAAATTGGGGGATAGTGCTTGCTTACGCGAAGTTTTTGCAATGAAACCGCTGCAAGGGAAGGAATGGGACGTAATACATTTAGATCAAGTTGCGTCTTCCCTGCTTTTTATTGGTAGTCAAGAAAGTATATATGCACTATCTACAATCATGGACACTACCCAACAAATTGTTGTTGCAGGGAACAGTTCTGGTGGAAAATATTATTCAACACCGGGAGCATTTTTGCTTTCATTATTGTTAGAAGCTATTAAAAATGAAACATTTAAACCTATTGATAAAGTAATAAACAAATATGATGTTTACAATTATAATAAAATTCCTTCTGAACAAGTGATAGCTGTACGCGATTGGTTGATTGACAATAAAGGAAAGTATGAGATAGATTTTCGGTTTTTAGACGCATATTATTGATCAATTTCCCAACTAGGCGTAGTTTGTCATCTTCGCACTCGGCGTACGGCTGTGCCTACGCCGTTATATTCATAGTAGCATTTGCTACTACTAAAAACGTTTGTTGCAAATTATTGAAACAGCTATATTAGCAGTATGCCAGATAGCTATGTAATAAAAGACCAACA
>JAIXOS010000080.1 GCA_027486695.1 Chitinophagaceae bacterium
ATACCGTTTGGTAGTAATGAATGATGATACTTACGAAGAAATGGTTACGTTTAGATTAAGTAGGCTAAGTGTATACATAACCTTAAGTATGGTATTTGTATTTTTGGTCAGTTTTACGGTTGCATTGATTGTGTTTACGCCCATGAAATATTACATACCAGGATATGGTAGTAGGCATAGTAAAACCGAATTGCAATTACTGAAAATACGAACAGATAGTTTGGAGCAAGCAATGAAATACAAAGATCGTTATTTGCAAAGTGTAAAAAAAGTACTAGCAGGCGACAATTTAATAGTGCTTGATACAACGGTTGTTGATGAAGGTGGAGCCGATATAATGAAAGACTAATGAAATCGAATAAGCAACTTTTATTGCAATATGCCGGTTTTGGATTTCAATTGATCAGCATCTTGGGTTTGATGGTGTATGCGGGCTATTGGTTAGATGTACGAAAATTAGGCCCTTCATTCCCTTTTTGGGTTTGGTTATTGCCATTTGTAGCGTTGATTGGTACTATTGTTAAAGTGATAAAAGATACAAGTAAAAAATAAAAATATGGGCAAGGGTTTATTTTCGGTAAGTGGGAAGTTGTGGATACTCTTTGCAATAGTGAATTTGCTATTGTTGGTAGGGAATACCGTTTTGTTGACTATTGGCATACAAGCCGTTGTAGTTGCAGGTGCCAATGCGTTGCTTTTTGCCATTGCATTATTCAATGTGCGCATGCACGGAAAAGCAGTGCAAAATCCCAATCCGCATGTTTTTTCGCGCAGCATCATGGCCGGAACTTTTATAAAATTGATGGTGCTTGGCATGGCAGCAGTTATTTATTTGCTGTTAGCCAAACAAAATAGAAATGTAGCAGGTTTGTTTGTAGGTATGGCGCTTTATCTTGTGTATACGTTTTTAGAGGTAAAAATAGCCTTGCAATTAAACAAACAATAGTTTCTCGTATGGCAATTACGCAACATCCTATGCAAGCTTTAGCGGCGTATTTGCCGGAGCGCTGCTTTGAACCGGTGGTGCAATACATACACCATTACAAGGTACAGCTAACTGTAACACGCAAGCGAAAAACCGTTTTAGGCGATTACCGAAACGATCATACCGGTGCCAATCATCGTATTTCTATTAATGGAAATTTAAACAAGTACGAATTTTTAATTACGCTACTCCACGAGTTGGCACACCTGCTCACCTTTGAACAGTACAAAAACAGGGTAGAGCCGCATGGTAAAGAGTGGAAAAATTGTTACAGTAAGTTATTGATAGACTTTGTGCAGAAAGGTGTTTTTCCCCCCGATATTGAACAAGCACTTGAAAAAAGCATTATCAATCCTGCCGCAACGGCAAATGGCGAAACGGCATTAATGAAGGTTTTGAAATTGTACAATACCCAAAACCGCGAAGGTTACCTGATTGTAGAACAGTTGCCCGATGGCGCTTTTTTCAAAACAGATAATGGAAGGATATTTCAAAAAGTTGCACGACGACGAAAACGGTACGAGTGTGTTGAAGTGGCAACAGGCCGCCGATATGCATTTAATCCCTTGAGCGAGGTGCAGCCTATCGGCACAATACAAACGGCCTAAATTAGTCAATAATTTAGGCCGTTTGAGGTATGTAATTTTGATACAAATGAACCAATGCAACTAAGCAACCGCTTTTTTAACCAAGTCAGCAGCTTCGCTCAATAAAATAGCCGATTGTACTTTTAATCCGCTTTCATCAATAAGTTTTTTGGCTTCAACTGCATTTGTTCCTTGCAAGCGAACAATAATAGGTATTTGAATATCTCCCAATTTGTTGTATGCTTCAATAACGCCAGCTGCAACCCTATCGCAACGAACAATACCGCCAAAAATGTTGATTAAAATAGCTTTTACGTTAGGATCTTTCATGATAATTCTAAATCCTGCCTCAACGGTTTGTGCGTTTGCTGTGCCGCCTACGTCCAAAAAGTTAGCAGGCTCGCCACCACTCAATTTAATCATATCCATAGTGGCCATAGCCAAGCCGGCACCATTTACCATACAACCTACGTTGCCATCCAATTTTACAAAGTTAAGGTTGAATTCGCCTGCTTCTACTTCTGTAGGATCTTCCTCAGAAATGTCTCTCAATTCTGCTACAGCTTTGTGACGCATAAGGGCATTGTCATCAATGTTCATTTTGCAGTCAACAGCAATTATTTTCTCATCACTTGTTTTAAATAAAGGATTGATTTCAATCATGCCGGCATCTAAACCTACATATGCACTATAAAGGTTGGTTACAAATTTTACACAATTTTTGAAAGCCTCGCCACTCAAACCTAGGTTGAAGGCAATTTTACGTGCCTGAAATCCTTGCAAGCCACCGGAAGGGTGTACATATTCTTTAAATATTTTTTCAGGAGTGTTATGTGCTACTTCTTCAATATCCATGCCGCCTTCGGTGCTATACATTACCACATTTTGTCCTGAACTTCTGTCAAGCAAAATACTCAAATAAAACTCTTTCACCGGATTAGCACCTTCATAGTAAACATCTTGTGCTACTAAAATTTTGTTAACCAATTTACCGGCAGGGCCAGTTTGGATGGTTACCAAAGTACCTCCCAAAAGATTGTTGGCAATTTCTGCAATTGATTCGGCACTTTTGGCAACGGCTACACCGCGCTGTTCGGTTCCTTCAATTTTGCCTTTTCCACGGCCACCGGCGTGTATTTGGGCTTTAACAACCGCAAATTTGTTGTTGGTTTGCTCCTTAATTTGTTCGTAGGCTGCTACAGCGGCTGCTACATTGTCTACCGCTATACCTTCCTGTACGGGTACATTGTATTTTTTTAACAGGTCTTTTGCTTGGTATTCATGTAAGTTCATACTACTGAAAATTTTTGCGAAGATAGGTGAAACCACTTTTGATAAGTTGGTTTTTTGGGTTATTTTGGCAATATTTTATACATTCAAAAGATACACCATTTTTGGTGCTTGCAAAAAGTAAACAGACTAGCTTAATATCACCAATTTGTAATTTTTTTTTAAATCAACCGCCTTGTCATTGTTGTAACATCAATTTGCTTATTATTGCAATTGCAATTTCGCAAAATCATTTACCTAAACATTCAAACCACACATGAAAAAATTGTTTTTGGCCTTAGCTGCCATAGTTGTTGCTGCAGGAATTTATTCTTTTGCTCCTGCTACTACCGTTAAACCTGCTGATGCTTACACTGTAGATGTAAAAAACAGCAAAGTAGAATTTGTTGGCAGTAAAACCGACGGTTACCACCCCGGCTATTTTAGTTTGAAAAGTGGCGAAATAAGTGTTGCAGCAGGCAAACTTACCGGTGGTCAATTTGTAATTGATTTGGCCAATTTAAAAGTAACCGATGGTGCAGGCGAAAGATTGGAAGGTCATTTGAAAGCCAAAGATTTTTTTGATGTTATCAATTTTGGTACTGCTACCTACCAAATTACCGGCGTAAAATATACAGGCGACAAAACTGCCGATATTGAAGGTAAACTTACTTTAAGAGGAGTAACTGCTCCCGTAAAATTTGCAGCGGTTATTCGTGGTGCCGATGATAAAAAATTCTTCGCTACCGCTTCTTTTAACCTAGACCGTACACTTTTTGGTATGAGCTACGGTGTAGGCAAAGTTAGTAGCGATGTACAAATTAATGTTTATTTGTTTGCAACCAAATAATGTAATTACACCCCAATAAACGTCCTAGCCTCGCAAATGCGGGGCTTTTTTGTGCCTATGCTTCAAGTAAATTTCTTTGTTGGAGAGTTCATAGGCTGTCTTTTTGGATGTACTTTTATTAAGTGAGCCCGATTGTATTTACGGACAACTAGAACAGGCGTTAATAACATCGTCAGTCTACTGCATTTCCTTCGTTACTTTATTCGAACGGCATTCCTATTACCCCAAAAGCTTTCTTCTGTCAGGTTGTTTTATGGGTGAGAAAAGGCTACACGGTAGCCTGAAAAAGATGATGAGCCAAGGGCCGGTGGTACTATTTAGCTGTTTGGGCGTTGGCACCGTTCAACGGTTGATTTACTATGTGGCTTTTTGCAACCATGTCTGCTTTTTTCAAACAGAACTATGTGCAGTAACTTATTGGTATGTAGGTTTGGTTTTATTGCATAATATTGGGGTATTATGACGTTTGTACAGCTAGAATACATCGTGGCACTAGATACCTATCGGCATTTTGCGCATGCTGCCAATCATTGTTTTGTAACGCAACCTACTTTAAGTATGCAAATACAAAAGCTAGAAGAATCGTTGGGGGTGGTACTTTTCGATAGAGCCAAACAGCCCATCATGCCCACAGAAATTGGAAGCGAAATCATTGCACAAGCACGTAAAATATTGGGTGAGCGAGATATGGTGGAGCAAATCATACAACAAAAAAAAGGGGTGCTTGCCGGCGAAGTAAAACTCGGTATCATTCCTACTTTGGCCCCTTATTTGTTGCCGCTTTTTTTACATCAATTTGTACTCAATTAC
>JAIXOS010000232.1 GCA_027486695.1 Chitinophagaceae bacterium
CTCCAATGATAAAGAGCGGTATATAGGCTGGGCCACTCCAATGTGGTAGGGTAGGGTTAAATAATGAAAGCCCCCAAAACAACAACAACATGGGAATGCTCATGCACAGCAACCATATTAACACGGCTTGTTTGGTTGACTTGCCCAATAGCTGCTTAGTAGTAAATATTACCGACACCGCTGTTAAGAGGGCAATAACAGGGTTTTGATAAAGCACTTCGCCTAATATCTCTTGCAATAAACTGTCCCACAATAAATGGCGATGCGTTACCCTTTCTGCATGAAAAGCATAAGTAATGAAGTTGTTTTGCACATTCCAATACCAAATGGGCAATAAAAAAAGCAAGGTTACCAATGCGGCTAAGTACAATCGGTAGTTAAGCAACCATTTGGGTTGTTGTAGAATTAAATACAGTCCAAAACCTGCCCATAAGTAAAGCGCATGAATTTTACACAACGCTGCCAAACCAATACAAGCGCCTAAAAGCAACCAATACATCAGCTGCAAATGCTTTGCTGTGTTATCGAAAAGTAGCGATGCCATCAGCCACAAAGCACCTATATAGAGCGGCATTTGAGGCGAATCGGGCAAAATAAACAATCCTGCAATCACACTCGTATAAATACTACATTGGAAAATTAGGCTGCTAAACCAAGCCGTTCGGCTGTTAAATAACAAGCAGGTTAGTCGGTACAAGAAAAAAGTAGCCGCTACCGAACAAGCAATGGCCCCAAGCCGCATACTGATATTGTTTACCCAATGTAGGTTGAAGGTAGTTAGTTGAATAAGAAACCCTACCATGGGCGGGTGGTCGAAATGGTTGTAATCGGGTTGAAGGGCATAGGTATAATAATAGGCTTCATCATTCCCTAAATCAATAAAATAACTCGCTATCAGCTTGATTACTACAACAAAAAGCAACAGTCTTTTTAATTTTCCGTATTCAGCATTTTGCATATTTCCCATATTTGAAAGGGCAAAGTTATTCTATTTGTATGGCTATCGTAACGCTATACAACGATTAATACACCACGCAACAGCTAGGCATGCCGCTATTCAACAGTGGTATATATTTTTAAAATCTTTTTGCAGCCACAATAATTATCTTTACCGCTTTAAACAGATTTATCATGCTGAAAATAGGTGTTTTTGGAGTTGGTCATTTGGGTAAGTTTCATTTGAACAATTGGCAGGAAATAGAAGGTGTAGAAATTGTAGGTTTTTTTGATCCCAACACCGAGAATGCAGTTGCCGTTGCTGAAAAATATGGTATTCCACGTTTTTTAGACGAGGACGAATTGCTCAATTTGTGCGATGCAATTGATGTAGTGACTCCTACGCAACACCATTTCGATATTTGTATTCGGGCAATTAGAAAAGGCAAACATGTGTTTGTAGAAAAACCATTGGCTCAAACCATGGACGAAGCTAGAACGCTTGTAAGTATGGCAAGAGAAGCCAATGTAAAAGTGCAGGTAGGACACGTAGAAAGATTTAATCCGGCTTATTTGGCCATAAAAAATATGCCGTTGCAACCGATGTTTATCGAAGTACATCGCTTGGCGCAGTTTAACCAAAGAGGAACAGAAGTAAGTGTGATACTTGACTTAATGATTCATGATATAGATATTATTTTAAACATTGTTCAAAGCGATGTTAAAAATATATGGGCAAGTGGGGTATCGGTTTTGACCGATACGCCTGACATTGCAAATGTTCGTATCGAGTTCAACAACGGTTGTGTGGCCAATTTAACTAGTAGTCGTATTAGCATGAAAAAAATGCGCAAAATGCGCCTTTTTCAAAAAGACAGTTATTTGGGAATTGATTTTTTAGAGAAAAAAACAGAACTCATCAAGCTGAAGGAATCTACCGATACCAATGTGTTTAGCTTTGATTTAGAAACCCCTAACGGTACAAAAACCATCGCAGTAGCTAGTCCTGTAATACCTGCCGGCAATGCCATTAAGTTGGAATTAGAATCGTTTGTACAAGCAATTAGCAACAATACACCTACCGAAGTAAGCGAAATAGACGGCTATTTGGCGATGGAAGTAGCACACCAAATTTTGCAAAAAATTAGTAGTGCTAAAGTACTTGCCTAAGTGTTGTGTATGAGTACGAAACCCCTGCCTATTTATTGGTATGCACTAAGCGATTTTACTTGCCTGCTATTAGCAGGTATTGCTATGTATTTAACTAGTCCTATAGGGGCAATGCATCACTTTACGGAGCCTACATTTTGGTTGTACAATGTGGGGGTGGCGTTAGGGGGTGTTATGTGGTTTGGGCTTACGGGTGCTTATCGGTTGTCGTTGTATAAAAAATCGAGATTAACCGAGCTGAGCAATACCTTTATTTTTGGATTGGCATATGTGTTTTTGGTGGCCAATGTTGCCCTATTGATACACCAATTGCCCCTAACGGAACAAAGTTTTGTGGAAGCCTTGCGGTTTTTACTGTTGGCAGTAGCCTTGGTATTTGCCGGCAGATGGGTTATCCTAATTCGCGTTAAGCAGCATCTACTGCAAAAACAAGTCATTTTTCCTACCTTATTCATCGGCAATAATGTGCAAGCGGTGAAAGCCTACAAAGAAATTACACGTAATTTTTTGTACCTCGGCTGTCAGCCAGTGGGGTATATAGCCAATGAACAGCCTCCCAAAAATGGATTGAGCAAATTTTTGCCTTATTTAGGTACTTTACACCAATTGCAGGACGTAATTGCCCAATACCAAATAGCCGAGGTAGTCATTGCATCCGATAAACATACACAACCGAATACCGAACAAATAGTGGAAGCATTGATGGACGCTCCGGTGAACATAAAAATTGTTCCCGATGTATTGGATATTTTGGTGGGTTCGGTAAAAACAAGCAATGTATTTGGTGCCACACTCATTGATGTGCAAACCAATGTATTGCCATTATGGCAACAAAACATCAAAAGGCTTATAGATGTCAGTTTTTCGGTAGTAGCATTGTTGCTTTTATTGCCTTTGATGTTATTATTGGCTTGTAGATGCGCTATTGCCAACAAGGGTGGTATTTGGTACACCCAAAAAAGGGTGGGACTTAAAAATAGGGAGTTCGTTATTTATAAGTTTAGAACCATGATGCCCAATGCCGAAATCAATGGCCCGCAGTTGAGTAGCGACGATGACCCGCGGATTACACCGGTAGGTAAGTGGATGCGCAAATGGCGCTTGGACGAACTGCCACAACTTTGGAACATCATTAAGGGCGATATGAGCCTTGTGGGGCCTCGCCCTGAAAGGGCTTTTTACATTCACCAAATTGTTCAGCAATCGCCTTATTATAAGTATTTGTTGCGGGTAAAACCCGGACTTACTTCTTGGGGAATGGTGCAGTTTGGTTACGCATCGTCGGTGGAGGAAATGATTGAACGAATGCAGTACGACTTAATGTATATCGAAAATGCATCGTTGTTGCTCGATGCCAAAATCATGGTACATACACTCCGCATCATTTTGTCGGGCAAAGGCAA
>JAIXOS010000352.1 GCA_027486695.1 Chitinophagaceae bacterium
ATTAAAGTAGAAGACGGAAAAATAGTATTAGCTTCTGGTAGAAAGTATCCATTTATGGTTTTGCCAAAAGGCAATAGAATACTACCTCAAGTATTGGAAAAACTAAAAACGCTGATTAATGATGGTGCCATAATAGTAGGTACAAAACCTAATCAATCCTATGGCTTACAAAACTTTCCTGCTAGCGATGCAGCGGTAGTTAAAACAGCTAATGAATTATGGGGTAATGGTTCGCAAAACCAATATGGTAAAGGCTTTGTGTTTACCAATATAAAAGATGCATTTACCAAAGTAGGATACCAAGCTGACTATACTGTAGAAAAAGCAGATTCAACACAGTTTTTAAAAATAGTGCACCGCACAGGTAAAAATGGTGAGGTATATTTTGTGGGTAATGTGGGCAAATATTCACAAACTGTTGTAGTTTCTTTCAATGTTAAAAATCGTCAACCCGAATTGTGGCTACCTGAAAACGGCACCATTAGCAATGCCCCTATTTGGAAAGAAGAAAATGGTCGCACCTATGTAACCTTATCTTTAAAAGATTACCAAAACGTATTTATAGTATTTAGAAAGGAAGCAGCAAAGCAAGACCATGTTACAAGCATTGTATGGCAAAATAAAGCCGATGCAAACTATGTAAGCATCAAGCCAAATACCATAGCTGTTACTACCGCAGAAGCTGCAAAGGCAACGGTACAGTATGCTTCTGGCACAACAAAAAGTATAGAACTTGCTACAGCCGAAACAATACCTGTAACTGGCAAGTGGTCGGTTCTTTTTCAACCAAAATTATTGACGCCTTTCACGGTAGATTTTGAAGCACTTACAGATTTTAGTACACATAAAGATAACCGCATTAAATATTTTGCTGGTACAGCCATTTATAAAAACAGCATCAATATTCCAGCAACAGCTATTACAGCTTCAAAACGTTTGTTGTTACATCTTGGTACATTAAACGATATCGTTTCAGTAAAAGTAAATGGCAAAGATTTGGGTGTGCTTTGGTACCCACCTTATGTAATAGATATTTCAAACGTAGCTATAAGTGGCAGTAATCAATTAGAAATTGCAGTAACCAACAATTGGGCAAACCGCTTAATTGGTGATGAACAAGAACCTGCCGATTTTGAATGGGGCACCGATAGAGGCGATAGAGGCCATGCCATGAAAGCTTATCCCGATTGGTTTATCAAGAATCAACCAAGACCGTCGCAAGGGCGTAAAACCTTTTCTGTTTGGTATTACTTCAGAAAAGATAGCAGACTAGTACCAGCAGGTTTAATAGGGCCAGTTCAATTAAACATTCAAGATGCAATTACTTTTTAAAATGAAACAATTGAAACCATTTCGTTTTTATTGCCTAGTATTTTTGATGCTACAGGTGCAGACCTATGCTCAGTCGCAAGCAAGTAAAAAAGCAAATTCAGTTGCTTCCGTCGTTAATGGTAAAAGCAATGCTGCATCTATTGAAAGTGCTTTCTTAAATCCGCCATTACAGGCAAAGCCTTTGGTATATTGGTTTTGGATGGGTTCTAATTTTTCAAAAACTGGTATTACTAAAGACTTAGAGGCCATGAAGCAGATAGGTATTGGTGGCGGTATCATCGTTAACCTTACCTCAGCTGTAGAAGAAACTCATGCACCCACTTTAAACAATCCTTGGCCAAACCAAACTTTTAGAAGCCCTGCTTATTGGGATGCAATGAAACATGCTGCGGCAGAAGCTAAGCGACTTGGATTAGAAATTGGTATTCACAATGCACCTGGCTATTCAGCTACAGGCGGCCCGTGGATAACAGAAGAACGTAGCATGAAAAAGATTGTTTGGCGAAAAGCCATCTTAAAGGGTAATAGCACAAATAATTTTATCATTCCTAAACCAGACCCTGTATTCAACAACTTGGCATGGGGGCGTCGTAATTTACCACCAATGCCATCCACTTGGTATAAAGATATTGCATATTTAGCAATTGCTGTAAAGGATACGGCCTTGTATGAAAATTACCAAGATTTTACAACACATTTTGATAGCAGCGGTAAACTAATTAAGCCATTGCCAGTAGGTGAATGGGTGGTTTATCGTATTGGATATGCACCAACCATGGCCACACCACACCCTTTGCCTGAAGAATTATTGAATAAAAGCCAAGAGGTAGATAAAATGAGCATTAACCACAATCAGTTTCACTGGAAGGCAGTATTCGATCCTATAAAGCAACATTTGGGTGCATACTTGGGCAATAGCTTTAAATACATGCATGTGGATAGTTATGAGGCGAAGGGGCAGAATTGGACAGAGAACTTTAGGGAAGAATTTATCAAATTAAAAGGATACGATCCATTGCCGTGGTTGCTCACCTTTACCCCTACAGTTGTTAATGGTACTAAAAGTGCTATTCAGCGAAGCCGAAATTCTGCTTTGGAAACAGAACGTTTTGATTGGGATTATAAAGATGTAATCAACCGCTTGTTTTATAAAAATGGATGGGACGTAGCAGCGAAAATGATTCATCAAAACGGATTACAATTTTCTTGGGAACCTTATGGTGATGGTCCATTCGAAACCGCCGAGGGTCCTGCATTAACTGATTTTCCTATGGGAGAATTTTGGACGACCAGCCGTTCTGGTATTGGTTCTGCTGTAACTGCATCTGCAAGGGCTGCTGGCAAAACAACCATTGGTGCAGAAGCATTTACAAGTCGCCCTGAGAATAGTAAATGGACAGATGATCCTGCTTTTTTAAAGCCTTCTGGCGATGCAGGTTTAGCCTCAGGTGCTAATCGTTTTGTGTTGCATCAATGGGCACTACAGCCATTTGACGATAAATACCAGCCAGGTATGGATATGGGTTGGTGGGGCACACATTTTAGCCGTAATCAAACTTGGTTTAAACCAGGTAAAGCATTCATCGATTATCTAACCCGTTGTCAGGCCTTATTGCAATCTGGTGAACAAGTGGCAGACGTTTTGTTTATTGGCAAATTGGATGGTTATGGCGACTTGCTTTCTATGCATGATTTCTTAACAAATCCGCCTAAGGTAGTTAATGGAAAAATACAACTTGCATCTGGAAGAACGTATAGGTATATAGTTATGCCTAACCAAAGCGTCATGTTACCCGAAGTGGCAAAGCAAATACAGCAGTTGATAAACAAAGGTGCCATTATCGTTTCGGCAAAGCCGACTTCTTCGCCAAGTTTACAAAATTTTCCTGCTTGCGATTCGATACTTAAAAATATAGCTAATGAAGTTTGGGGCAATAGCACTTACCAACAATATGGAAAAGGCTATATTTTCTCTACAATCAAAGATTTAAAGGAACATAAACCCGCATCCTTATCATTAAACCCAGACTATGCAGTAGAGAAAGCGGAATCAAAATTTGTTCCCAAAGTGGTACATCGCAAGCAAGGTAATGAGCATGTATTTTTTGTTGTGAATACCTCTGAAAAACCACAGCAGTTTTCACTGTCTTTTGATGTAACGGGTCTTCAGCCCGAGCTGTGGCAAGCCGAAGATGCTAGTATCATGAATGCCCCTATTTGGCAGGAAAAACAAGAACGCACAAATGTTTGGTTAAGCTTAAAGGGCCAGCAAACCATCTTTGTTGTATTTAGGAAAAAAGCAAAAGATGCAACACAACCTTTGCAAATAGAAACAGCTGCCACTTCATGGAAAGTGGGACTTAATGCTAACAAAAACCCCGTATTATTTTCAGACACCATTGCTAGTGCCATCATTACTGATATATCTGGTAAACAAAAAACCATACAATCTGAGGCACCTGTACTTACACCTTTAAATAATAATTGGAAAGTAGTTTTTGTTCCAAAATTAGATAGCGTATTTTCTATGCAAATGGATACGCTTGTCGATTTTAGCAAGCATCCAAATCCTTCTATAAAATATTTTGCTGGTACAGCTACTTATACCAAAACAGTTACGCTAAATGATAGTAAGCCCTCTACAAAATGGATGTTGAACCTTGGCGTGGTAAATGATATTGTGGTAGTTTTTGTAAATAATAAAAAAGTGGGCACACTATGGTATCCACCATACTCAATTGATGTATCTAATTTTTTACAACAAGGCACAAACGAGGTTAAAATTGAAGTAACCAATAATTGGGTTAACCGATTGATTGGTGATGAACAAGAACCTGCCGATTTTGAATGGGGCAATGATAGGGCTGATAAAGGAAGAGCCATGAAAGCTTACCCTGATTGGTTCATTAAGAATCAACCTCGACCTTCTAAAAGAAAAGCATTTTCTATATGGTATTACAATAGAAAAGATACACCATTACAGCCTGCCGGCTTAGCAGGACCAGTAGCATTACAAAAAATAGAAGCAATCGCTTTATAAACAAGTTATAAAATGAATAGAAGAGACCTAATTAAAAATTTGGCGTTGTCTGTACCAGCATTGTCTGTGGCCAATAATGCAGCAGCCCAATTGTTTGCTGCTTTGCCGCCTACAGACGAAAAAATTTTAACTGGAAAATTTGCACCTAGTTGGGAATCATTAAAACAATACCAAACGCCTGATTGGTTTAAAAATGCCAAGTTTGGTATGTGGGCACATTGGGGGCCACAATGCGAACCTGCTTGGGGCGACTGGTATGCAAGAAGAATGTATAATGAAGGTAGTGATGCTTATAAATGGCATTTGAAAAAATACGGACATCCATCAAAATTTGGTTTTAAAGATGTGATTAATGAATGGAAGGCTGACAAATTTGATCCAGAAGCGTTGGTTTCATTATACAAAAAAGCGGGTGCGAAATACTTTGTAGCATTGGCCAACCACCATGATAATTTCGATAACTTCAAAAGCAAGCACCATGCTTGGAATAGCACTAAAATTGGCCCTAAAAAAGATTTGATAAAAGGGTGGGAAAAAGCTGCCCACAAACATGGTTTGCATTTTGGTGTAAGCGTTCATGCCTCTCATGCTTGGACTTGGTACGAAACGTCACAAGGTGCTGATAAAAAAGGTGAATTTGCAAATATTCCTTACGATGGAAATAGTACTGCAAAAGATGGAAAAGGCAAATGGTGGGATGGATTAGATCCACAAGAATTATACGTACAAAACCATCCATTAAGTGTTGACGACCCAGCAAATAAGGGTAGTTACAAACATTGGAAATGGAACACCGGTGCCAATAAACCTACGGAAGCACATTTGCGTAAATATCGTAATCGATTAATACAATTGATTGACGATTACAATCCTGACTTGATTTATTTTGATGATAACGTACTTCCTTTCAATTATATCAGCGATGTAGGGTTAGAAATAATATCCCATTTCTATAACACCAGTTTAAAGCGAAATGGTGGAAAAATGCAAGCCATTGTAAATACAAAGGAATTAGATGAAGCCCAACGACAGTGCGTGGTTTGGGACATTGAACGTGGTGTAAGCAACAACATAGAAACCTTTAATTGGCAGGTGGATACTTGTATTGGAGGTTGGCATTACAATCAAGGTATTTATGATAAAAACGAATATAAGTCAGCAAAAACAGTGATACATATGCTGATAGATGTGGTAAGTAAAAACGGTAACCTGCTATTAAACATCCCGGTTCGTGGTGATGGTACAATTGATGAAAAAGCACAAAAAATTGTAGAAGATATTACAACATGGATGCAGCAATACAGCGAGTGTATTTACGATACCAAGCCTTGGAAAAAATATGCCGAAGGACCAGCATTAGAAGGACTTGCCAAGTTGGAAGGACATGGGTTTAATGAAGGTAAAGGCAAGCCTTTCACTGGCGAAGACATACGCTTTACAGTTAAAGGCGATACCTTATTTGCCATGCCTTTGGGTGCACCAACCAATAATAAAGTAGTCATTAAATCGCTTTCTCAGGGGAATGAATTGTATCCAAAAGAAATTCAAAAAGTATCCTTGGTAAATACCAAAGAAAGTTTGCGATTTACCAGAGATAGCAATGGCCTAACGGTAAACTTGCCGGATAATGTAAACA
This sequence comes from Chitinophagaceae bacterium, assembly GCA_027486695.1. Lineage (GTDB taxonomy): Bacteria > Bacteroidota > Bacteroidia > Chitinophagales > Chitinophagaceae > Parasediminibacterium. The sequence goes on from JAIXOS010000352.1 coordinate 6,009, forward strand.
ATGCTTTTGCTTATGCTTTGGCCATACAATAAATGAAAAATGAAAAAAACTTGGTTCCTCATTTTATTACAGCTTAGCATTTTTGGCATTGCAGTTATTGCACAAGATACGGTGCGTACTTCCTTGCCTTCGGCCAAAGGAAAACCCACAAAAATTCCTTATGCCAACATGGCCTTAAATGCAAAATTGGTGGGTGCCGCCGTTAGCGATACCAACTATTTTTCTTGGTGTGTTTCACCTATTAAATACAAAGGGCAGTACCACTTGTTTAGCAGCCGTTGGCCAGCTACAATGAAAATGGCAGGATGGACGAGCACATCGGCAGAAATTATTCATTTAGTAGGCAATAAGCCCGAAGGTCCATTTACCTATTTAGGGCCTGTTTTAAATGCCAAAAATTTCCCCGATTCTACCATACAAGCGGGGCCACACAATCCTCGGTTAGAAAAGGTAGATGGCAAATACATTATGCTATACATTACCCAAAATCCTACTGAAGGCACATTAGTTGGGCAACGCGTTGGAATGATTGTAGCGGATAAATTAGAAGGCCCTTGGCGTTTTGCTGGCGGAAAGGATGGCATAATGGTAGAAGCTTCCAAAGACTCTACCCATTGGACGTACAAATCGGCTTTGGGTACTGATAATCCTGCTTTCATGAAAATTGGCAAAAAATATTACATCTATTTTAAAGCAGGTATGCCTAAGCAATTATCAGCAAAGTATGGTTATGCAGTAGCTGATCAATTAGAAGGTCCTTATGTAAAATGCGATGCGCCAATTACCGACAATAAATCTTACATAGAAGATGCACAAGTGTTTAAGAGTGGTGGTAAATACTACATGCTTACTACCGATAATTTAGGCAGCAATACAGGCATTTTTGGCGCCATTATTTTATGGGAATCTACAACAGGCTTGGATTTCAAATTAAAAGATGCCAAAATAGCTTTAGGAACCTTGTACGATTATTGGGGAAATGAAAAACAGTGGAAAGAATTGCTAGCCAAAAAGCCTTTCATTCATAATAAATCAGGTAAAATGGAGCGTCCTGCTGTGTTGTTAGTAAATGGTAAGCCTAAATATTTTTATGCTGCGGGTGATATCAATATTAATGGCGGAAAATCAACCGAGGGATATGTGTTTAAAATAAATAGAAAGAATTGGAATAAATCAAAAACTTCAAATTAATGTTTATGCTTTCTAAAGCTAATTCATTTAGCAAATCTGTTTTATTGGCAGTTGCTATGTTTTTTTCGGCTACCACTATTGCACAAACTTCCGTTCATTGGAATGATTCGTTACGAACACCTGCAAAAAAGTTTCAACGCTTTACCGAGCAAAAATGGCAACAAACTTCTTTAGCAAAAGCAAATGATTTGAAGTGGTTAACCCAAGCTAGGTTTGGCTTATTTGTGCATTTGGGCGTTTCAAGTGTAAAAGGCGTAGAATTGGGTTGGGGTAAAGAAACACGAAAACTACCAGACCAATACAAAGGGCCGGTACCCGATTCGGTGTATGATAATTTATATAAAGAATTTAAGCTTGAAAATTTTAACCCACGAGAGTTTGTGCAAACGGCAAAAAAAGCGGGTGCTAAGTATATAGTGATTATAACAAAGCACCATGATGGCTTTCATATGTGGAACACAAAATATTCAGATTATAATATCATGAAAACACCTTATGGCAAAGACTATTTGAAAGCGTTTTCCGATGCGGTGCATGATGCGGGGTTAAAGCTAGGCTTTTACTATTCTCAACGAGATTGGTACCATCCAGATTACGAGCCTGTAGATACTGTAACTGTTAATAAATTGAAGAGAAGTAACCGGAAATGGGTGGCAATGGGTGATACCGTACATATTTCCGACAAGCACAAAAGGTATCAAACTTACATGTATAACCAAATAACGGAGCTTTTAACCAATTATGGAAAAGTAGATATGTTATGGTTTGATGCAGCTTGGTGGGGTGGCATGTTTACTGAAGAAATGTGGAATGCAGAAACTATTTACAAACAGGCACGTAAACTTCAGCCACACATACTCATCAACAATAGAGCGTCAATACCGGGTGATTATGACACGCCAGAACAACATATAGGTGATTTTCAAAATTCCCGTCCTTGGGAAACATGTATGACAATAACCAATTCTTGGGCTTGGCGTTCTGATGTAAAGCCCAAATCTGCAAAAGCATGTGTGGCAATTTTAGCGAGCACAGCCGGTGGTGATGGCAATCTTTTGCTTAACGTAGGCCCTAAATCTGATGGAACTTTAGAACCAGCCGAAATACAAGTATTAGCAGAAGTGGGCGCTTGGTTAAAGGTGAATGGACAAAGTATTTACGGTACAAGAGGCGGTGTTTATTATCCGTCCAAAAAACTAACAGCTACTTTTAATGGTAATAAACTATTCCTGCATTTATTGGCTATTGATACTTCTATTTTATCGCTTCCGGCGATAAATAATCGAACTGTTCTAAAGTCTTATTTTCTAAAAAATGGTAAAAATGTTGATGTAAAAACCGTTGCCAACAAATATGAAATAGAATTGCCTGCAATGTTACCCGATGCCATTAATACAGTTTTGGTATTAGAATTCGATAAAACGTTAGATGGCGTACCTACCATAAAAACCGGATTTACAGGTATTGAAAAAGGAAATCCGAAAACACACGATTTGAAATAAAAATCAATAAATACTTTAATCTAAACTTGAAATTGAAAAAAATGAAAACAAAATTTTTTCTTGTAATTCTTGTATTAGTCATCAATAGTTTGGTGTCTTTTGGTCAAAAAATTACCAACATTAATTTTAAAGGATGTTTAGGAAATACAGTTTTTAATCAATGGTCCGCAAAAGATAATACAGATATCTCTTTAGCGTTTGCAGGATGGGTATCGGCTGTGGCTGCACCTACGGTAGAGGTTGCCAATATTAGTGATATGGTAATCACTTTCGATTCGTACAGTACGGCCGGTGGAAAATTAGAAATAGCACCATTACCAGCTGCCCCACTTCCTACTGATTTTTCAAATGCAGCACAACCATCTAAAAACGCACCTTGGGTGTATTCGCAGACCTACGAAAAATCTGGTAAAAATTTATCTGACAAACCCACATCGCCTGCCTCTTGGAGAAAAAATCAAATTTTTATTAACCCATTAACCATTGCTAGTTTGCCAATAATAGTTAACAGTACAGCAAAGCTACAAGCAGGTTATAGTTTTTGTGGCGAACTGTCAGGTAATAAGTATTTACAATTGCATACCAACGGACAAGCAGCTTTTTTAGCTTTTAATGCAGCTGCCACTACATTAAAATTTCAATTAGAGAATGTAGGATCAGCAGACGAAGCCGCTGGCGCTACCATTGCGGTTGAAAAATCAGCAGATTTAAATACATGGTCATTATTGAAGAATATTGATATTTCTAATCAATCACAATCTGTTCAAGGTAGTCAAAAACAAGATTATTCTATTTCAATAAATGATGCAACAGCTAGGTATGTTAGAATTAAAATTTCTGGCATTGCAAAATCAAGAGCAAGTAAAAAAATGAATATTAATCAACTAAGTATTAATTAATTGCAGATATAAAGAGCTGAACACACAGGTTGGGTGTAATTCATCTATTAAATACTTTAAAAATTAAAAAACAACAAAAATGAATAAGCAATTTATAAATGTATTTGCCTTAACCTCTTTGTTATTTGCAGCTACATCTTACAAAGCAAAGGCTCAAACAAAAGTTTTTGAGCCAAATGATTCCTCATTAAAGCAATATCAATATCCCGAATGGTTTAGAGATGCGAAGTTTGGTATTTGGGCACATTGGGGGCCGCAAGCTGTGCCTCGTCAGGGCGATTGGTATGCACGTAAAATGTATGAAGGACCGCTTCATATTGATCGTAAAACCAGAAAGCCGGTAGAAAAAGCCGATAAGCATTACGACCATCATTTAAAAACGTATGGCCATCCTTCTGTATCTGGTTATAAAGACATTATTCCTCTATGGAAGGCTGAACGCTGGAATCCTGAAGCATTGATGAAACTGTATAAAAAAGTAGGTGCCAAATATTTTGTAAGTATGGGTACACACCACGATAATTTTTTTATGTGGAATTCAAAAATTCATCGTTGGAATTCGGTGCAAATGGGCCCTAAAAAAGATGTAGTAGCACTATGGCAACAAGCTGCAAAAAAGCAAGGACTTCGTTTTGGTGTTTCTGAACATTTAGCTGCTAGTTATACATGGTTTCAAACAGCACACAGTACCGATAAAACAGGCGAAAAGGCAGGCGTACCTTATGATGGCAATGATCCACGCTACCAAGATTTATATCACGGCAAAGCCGATTCAACTGATTTTGGTTGGATGACTAAAAACCCTGTTTGGCAAAAACAATGGCTTGCTTCGATTACTGAATTGGTGGATATGTACAAGCCAGATTTATTGTATTCTGACTGTGGTTTACCCTTTGGCAATGATATTGGAAGAGCCATGATTGCCCATTATTACAATCAGGATATGCTTAAAAATAAGGGCAAGTTAGAAGCGGTATATAATTGCAAAGAAGCCTCTAATGGGCGATTCGTAAGAGATGTAGAACGTGGTGTGCTAGATTCTATAAGCTTATTTCCTTGGCAAACAGATACTTCTATTGGCGATTGGTTTTATTCAGAGGGTCAAAAATATCATTCATCTGATGAAATCATTCAAATGTTAGTAGATATCGTAAGTAAAAATGGTAACCTTCTTTTGAACGTAGTGCAAACCCCAGAAGGAGATTTAGAGCCAGATGTAATGCGCATTTTAGATGGTATAGGTGCATGGACAAAAGACAATGGTGAAGCCATTTATGGCTCACGCCCATGGAAGATTTATGGTGAAGGGCCTTCCACTACTGGCAAGCAGGAAAAAGGCACTTTTGGTGGTGTAAAAGATGTTCGCCCATATGTGGCAACCGATATTCGCTTCACCACAAAAAATGGTGCTTTATATGCTTTTTGCATGAACATACCTACAGATAACATCAACATCAAATCATTAGCTGAGAGTACTTCATTAGAAACTAAAAAAGTAGCTGCTGTTACAATGTTGGGAAGTAAAGAAAAGATTAAATGGGAGCAAAATAGTAGTGCATTATCTATCACTAAACCAACTAAACTACCGGCATACAAAGTAGCCGTTTTTAAAGTTGAGTTTAAGTAAACACTATTTTTTGGGCGTCTTACAATGTGTTTTCTAGCAAGATTATTTCAGAGAAATTTTAAGTGAAAAGTTTTAATAATTATGGATAAAAAGAAAAAATTGCTTGCCTGCATTTTCCTCTTATTTACTGTTATTTCGAATGCCCAAGTAGCTCAAAAGCCACCCATGGGATGGAATAGTTATAACTGCTATGGTTCTGCCGTGAAAGAAAGTGAGGTGAAGGAAAACACCGATTATATCAGTACCAATTTGAAACAATTTGGTTGGGAATATATTGTTGTTGATTTTTTATGGGCGTATGAAAATCCTCCCATGAGTAACTTATCCAATAATAAACAATTTAAGTTAGGGGATGGGTCTTATGTTCCTTGGCTTAGCATGGATCAATACGGTAGA
>JAIXOS010000284.1 GCA_027486695.1 Chitinophagaceae bacterium
GCCCCTACGATTTCGCCAAATAAATGGGCTCTGTCCTGACAACATATTGTGATGAAATACAAACCTGCCTGTGCATAATCGTATCCTTCTAATCGAATAGACCTGCGGTGGTGGATATTAGGATTGTATTGGTTCATTTTTGTTTTCTTTTTCGCCCTTATACCTCCACCTCCCCACTCATCAGCCTCGGCAATAAAATATCCCGCGCTTCGCGGAGTTTGGCGTTTTGTTGTTTCAAATTCCAAATTAATTCAAACTGACTTTTTATTGAATTGCCAAATTCTGTGACTGTTTCAAATTTTGGATAAAATAATTTGATACTTTCAAGTTGCCCTCCGCTAATATTGGGCTGTGCTGCACCTGAAGCTAAACTTTCAACAGCGTCCTTTGCTGATGGCTCATTATAAAAACAAAATAGGAATAGTTCCACATTTTCAACTTTAGGTTTGAAAATACCTACTCGTTGATTTAAGTAAAAAGAAGTTTCCGTTTTGGGCATCATTCCAATTTTACCAACAGTTGCACCAGTCATTGCAATCAATAAATCGCCTGCATTCAATTTGAATTTTGCCGCTGCTTCTGCAATGTTTTCAGGGATGAGACTACAATCAGTTAAATCAATATCGTTGTTTCCAATATTTTTTATTTTGATAACTGGAAAACCTTCATCTGTCCAATCAGCACCTTTAAAAGCAAATCCTGATTTTACATCTGCTAAATCTCCAACTGTTCCTTCTATCAGTTTTTCACTACTCATTAATATCTTATACCTCAAAAACGCCTTCTCCTCCAACAACTTAATCCGTTTCAGATTATTCTCTATCAAATCATCGTATGCCGATAAGATGGAAGCTATTTTGCGTTGGGTGGGGAGGGGGGGGATTTGTAATTTAAATTCCATTATGGAAGTCTTATTTCCTCGTGGCATCTTTGTTCCATTTGAACCAGCCACCATATCATCAAAGAATGCGTCCTTTGAAAGTTGGTAATAAAGAAACAACGGTTCAATATTTTCTTTTGCCCTGAATACAAGAACATCATTTGAGCAACCGCCTTGTTTATCAGCAAACCAAATCTTTTTGAAATAAGGACGAATGTTTGAGATTAATACATCATTTTCAGAGTAACTATTTGAATTGCCAGAAGTCGGAACATAGTTTGAATTGACAACACCTCCTCTATCGGGAATTAAATTTTCAGTTGAAATATAATTCGTAGCGTCTAAAACACTTGCTTCAACTTTCCCTGACCAATAGTTTGCAATATCTTTTAATTGATAATTCTCCCACTTCATATATCAAACCCTTTAAAGTTTTCAGAAATTGTTTTTGCCAGCGCGATGGCTTCTTCGTTGAGGCCGTCGAGCTCAAGGTGTATTTCGCGGAGGCGTTCTTCATAGTCCGCCTCGTCGTCGTCGGTGCGGGTATCCACGCCCACGTAGCGCCCGGGGCTGAGGGAGTAGTCTTTGGTGGCAATGTCTGCTTGGGTTACTACTTTGCACAGTCCTTCTACATCGGCATATACGCCCGCCGGAAAGCGGCTCGTGAGCCAATGTGCCTGTTTCCAATAGTAGTCGGTCTCGTGCAGCAGGCCGGGTTCTTCTTCGTTGGGGTTGCCACTGAGTTGCTGTTGCAGGGCTTTCAGTTGGTCGAGTTGTTCTTTCAGGTTCAACTCTTTCCAGTCTTTGTTTTTGCTCAGTTGGTATTCTTTGGAGGCTGTGCTAATGGCATCCAATAATTGCTTAATGAGTTTGTCTTGTGGTTTGCGTAGGGCTTTGCACAAGTGGGCAATGCTTTCTAAATCTGGGGCAGCCACAAGGGCAGCCCGTACAAGAGCATTTTGTTGCTCGTAAATGCTTGCGGTTTCTTCAATGATCAGGGCATCTACAAAGGCTTTGGCTTCTTTGTTTTCCTTGGCGTATTTGGTCGCAAAGTCGCTTACGGTTTTAAAAACCTTCTGCAATTGCTGTTGTAGTGCAGTAGTAGCTTCGGCTGTTTCTTTGGCTAAGTCGGCAGACGTTTGCAAATAGCTTTTTACGGTGCTTTCAAACTTCTGGGCATTACCTCTATACAGGTTTACAATGCAAATGAGGTTTTGCAATTGCTCTGGGCTAAAGTCGTTTACCTTACTGGTTACCTTGCGGTATATTTTTCGGGCATCCAACATCAGCACTTTGTCGCCTGTATTGTGGGCACCCACAAGGGATGCCCTTACAGCTTTGGCTCTGTCATAAAACCACAGCGTACAGGGCAGCGAACGGGTATAGAAAAAGTTGTTACCAATCGCCATCATCACATCTACGGCCCCCGTTTTTACCAACTTTTCCCGTATGTCCTTTTCGCTGTGTCCGGCATCAGAGGCAGACGAAGCCATCACAAAGCCGGCTCTGCCTGTTGGTTTCAGGTAGTTGTAGAAATACTGAATCCACAAATAGTTGGCGTTGTCGTTTTTGGGCAGGTTTACTTGTCCGCCCAACACCAAACGCGGGTCTTTTTTCACCGCGTCTTTGGCTTTGTCCACGCCGTCCACGTTAAAGGGAGGATTAGCCATTACAAAATCGCATTCGTGAACGAGGTCGTGTTTGTCTTCGTAAAAAGTATTGCCTTCCTGAATATTTCCTTCCAAGCCGTGCACCGCCAGGTTCATTTTGGCCAGTTTGGTGTTGGTGTCGGTTTTTTCCTGTCCATAAAATGTTACTTTTTCGGCAGACTGCAAGCCTTCATTTATTAAATATTTTCCAGTTTCAACAAGAGTTCTTGCTGAACCACAGATTGGATCAAATACAATGCCGTGATTAGGTTCAATAACCTCAACGTATAATCTTAAAATACATTCAGGCACATACAATTCTACTTGTTCAATTTCTTTTTCACTCACTTCGGAAAACTTATTGAGAAAAAACTCATATATCTTGCCGAACAGATCGCCTTCGGCCTTTTGCAACACTTCCTTGTTGAAGATACGCAGCAGTTCGCGAAGGAGGTCTTTGCTGAAAATGGAAAAATTGCGGGGCAGTACGCCTTTGAGGTTATCGTATTCGTCCTCAATCAGCTTCATGGCATTGTCAATGGCTTCGCCAATGTCGACACTTTCGGGCAGGTTGACCAAATAGTCAAATTGGGCCGTTTCGGGCAAAAACATGGCGTTTTTTTCTTCAAAGTCCTTTTTGTTCAAAGGACGTTTGCCCC
>JAIXOS010000492.1 GCA_027486695.1 Chitinophagaceae bacterium
CGGCTTTGTTACGGTGTTGTACGAAAAAGAAAGCTACCCGTTTCACAAAGTTTGTGGTGAATACATGAGTTTGGAATGCACAGCTTTTTTAGAAAATATGGGGGTGCCTATTTGTGAGTTACAATTGCCCATCATTAACACGCTCCACATTACAGATGGCTATGGCAATTTGTACCCTTTTCGGTTACCACTAGGCGGTTTTGGCATTAGCAGATTTATGCTTGATGATATGCTTTACCATTTAGCGGTGCAGGCAGGTGTACATATTTTTACCGAAACCAAGGTGCAAAATGTGGTATTTAACAACCAACAATTTGCCATTAGCACCAACAAACACCAACATAAAGCAACCATTGCTGTGGGCAGTTTTGGTAAGCGTAGCAATATGGATGTAAAATTGAAACGACGTTTTATTAGCCACAAACAAGGCAGCTTACATAACTATGTAGGCATTAAATACCACATCAAACATGCGCACCCTATAAATACCATTGCATTGCACAATTTTAAAAATGGCTACTGCGGCATTTCTAAAATTGAAGGCGATAAATATTGCCTTTGCTACTTAACAACTGCCGAAAATTTAAAAGCAAACAATGGTTCTATTAAACAAATGGAAGCCAATATTTTGCACCAAAACCCCAAACTAAAAGACATATTAACGACTGCTGAATTTTTATACGAAGAGCCGCTAGCCATTTCGCAAATTAGCTTTAGCCCAAAGGCAACTGTTGAAAACCACATGCTGATGGTAGGTGATGCTGCTGGCCTAATTACGCCACTTTGTGGTAATGGTATGAGTATGGCCATGCATGCAAGTAGACTGGCTTTTAAAGAAATACAATCTTTTTTACAACACGCTATTTCAAGAAATGACATGGAAGTCAATTATATCAACCAATGGAAAGCGCAGTTTGCCAAACGCTTATTGATTGGCCGCTTTATTCAGCGGTTGTTTGGCGGCAACAAGTCTACCTACTTGTTCTTAAAAATGATGCAGCACAACAAATGGTTAGCAAATTCTTTGATCAAAGCCACACATGGCAATCCATTTTAAAGCCTACAACAAGGGTGCTGTATCCTCACGAATTACTCATACAATCAACTAATACAGCAGTCATTATCTGTTCCAAAATCCCGAAATCATGCTCATCGTTGTCATAAAACTGAGCTGACGAGTATTTGTATTGTTCTCTTTAACTAAAAGGTTTTTGAATGCACGAACCAAGGCGGAGTTTGGTAGTTGCCAATACATACCCCTATTTTTTGTGGTTTGTAAAAAATGCACCAAAGAACAGTGTTTAGATGCTTAAGGAATGCTCCATTCTTTCTTTAAGAAAGAAAAGTGGTACAGTTTTGGGTAAAGCGGCAACATTTGTTGTTGTTTTTTGTCATCATTAATCAGTAGAGGCGCAAAATCAATTAGCGTTGTTTTACTTGTTTTCATTTAAAGCAGGTTGCAGAGAAAGCAAAGCCTTTACAAATTGGTGATTAGAAAAACCCTTAATGATGAAACCACAATTAGCAGCTATCGTATGTTCTTTGGTATTTATTTCCGCCAAATGCCATAAAGACAAGGATATGGCAATTGATCCCTGTAAAGACAAAACAGCATTTAAAGCCGATTTTACAATTGAAGAAAAAATAGGCGATACTTCCTTTGTAAGTAACAGCGTTTTAGCGCCCGGTTACGTGTTTTTTAAGGCCAAAGGAACGTATGACTCTATTCGTTGGTTGATTGGCGGGCCACAAAACACTTCCACAAATAGAAACCATGTATTGTATTTTCAACAGGCAGAGGGTAATTTAGAGGTGTCAATGATTGGTTACAGAAAGCCCAACACCACTTGTTTTCCAAACGAGAAGGCCATAGACACCGTTAAGAAAACCATCAATATTGTAAAAAGAGACCAACATGCCGCAATAGTAGGGCGCTTTGTAGGTTATACTACCAATAGCCCCACCGATACATTTTCTGTGTTGGTAAATGCAGACAATAGCGCAGGTATTTGGCAATATTATGTAAAAAATCTACCAAAAAATTGCCCCGGGTATACGCAAGTGAGCGATGGATACCCACGAAACATCGGCTTGTCGATTATTGGGGGGTATGCTGCGTTTGGTTTGTCTAATACTGCTTCAACCGTTTGTGCAAGCATTAACGGTTATGGCTATTTAAAAAACAACGACACGTTAATCATTAATTATTCAGCCATTCCCATGTCGTCCGAACCTCCCTATAGCTATGGTGAAAGGGGCAATTTTACCTTTATTGGTGTGCGAAAGCCATAAAATAAAGCTAGCCAAACACCCCCTTGGTTTGTGTCCCCACAATCCATTTATACAGCAATCATGATGTGTTGCAAACTCCAAAAGCATGCGCATCAGTGATATAAAAACGGTGCTGACGCGTATTTGTATTGTTCTCCAATTGCTGCCCAATTTCAATGTTGGGCAAAGGATTGTTATGTATGCTCTTTTTTGTAGAGTCGTAGCCCTTTGTGTAAGTTCAAAAGCAAGTGAACACGAACTAAGAAAGGATTTTCACCTAAATGTTTCGAGCCGACACGAATTTAGGCGGAGCAAATAGTATGTTTAAAATTGCTAAGTTGTACACGATGGCATCAGAAATGCCTGCTATGTGTACTTTGAGATGCTGTAAACGAACATCCGGAAGAGCGGACTCTACACATTGTAGGGGAAATACCTATCGAGTCAATGCTAATATGCTTACTGATATTAATTCTTTTTCAAAGCCATAAAGTACCATAGATATACCCCATAAAGTATTCATCGCAAATAATTGTTCTTTGGTTTGGCTTGATGCGTATTCATTCAAAACAGCATGACGTTCTTTTTGTATTTCATTTTTGCAATTTTGAACGGTTGCCAAAGACTCTGCTAAGGAGTATAACATTAGTATTCTATTATAAACACTATCTGAAATGCCATTATTTATAAAACTATTTCTGCCTATTTCATTTCCCGAGGAATCCGATTTTTGTATTTCCACTTTAAGACTGTCAATATAAGAAAGATTCTGTTTTATGAGAATATAAAAACTATGTATTGCTTTAATACTGTCATCTTTTTTGATATTTATAACAGATTTTTCGTACATTAATCTCAACGTATCTAATGACTTTTTATAATCTGAATCGACGTTAATTGAATTCTCTTGAAACGCTTTCTCCACAACTTTGTCAGTATTTCCATTAGAACACCCATACATAACAAATAGACAAATTAATATAAAATAACGCATGCTTTTTATTTAATAAAATTGAATTGATAAGTTACTTCTTTTGTTTAGTGGGAGTATAATTAACTGTTCTTATTCCCGATACTATTGTAATACCAATTTTGCCTTTTACTTTAACTCCTCATAATGTTTTCTGCTAAACACATCTACCCATTGGTGAACGGTGCAAGTATTAAAAAATTGGGGCGATTTTGGTGGCGAATTGCATGAGATAAAGATACTTTAATTGTACATGCTGGCATCAGAAATGCCAGCTCTCTGTACTTCGGCATGCGGTGAATGAACATTCCGACGAGTGGAATAGCTCAAAGAGTGGACAATAAGGTTGGACTACAATTCAGAAACATTCCCTCTTATCATGGGTGGAGCCTTTGTGAAGGATTGAATATGATTTTATTTCTAAATGCAAGAACTGTTTTTGTTGTTGCAAACGTATCTATTTGTATAGTTAGTGTTAAATATTGATATGGGCTACAAATTACGCGGATTTGAATGATGGTATAAATAAATTAATTTAGTTATCAATGTGCTATCAGATTGGGTGGGTATTTTGATATGTATAGTAGTTTTTAAGCCATTTGTAGGATTGTCTAATAATACATTGTATTCTGTTAAATAGTCGTTATGCAATTTTCGATAGGTGTTTAGGGTTATTGGATTATAGAAAGGTCGCATTTCGTCAAAATTGTTAGAAACAACTATTTCGATGTGGCTGATTTTTACGCGCATACTATCCATGCCTTTAAAATTGTTAAATATTTTTTTTGTTCGATGCTTATCGACTTGAATCGTCGACGAATCAAATGAAAAAGGCTTTATTAACCTGTAAAATTCGTTATCGTTAATTGGGTGATAGTGACAAAGAGGCATGTTTTTATTGAAAATCGACAGTTCGCTGTTTGTTGCCTTAATATTCGTTTTCCATATGTTCAGCCCATTTTCATCATTGGCAATAATGAGTTTTTTACTGCCTAATTGATGAATGTAATAACGGTTGACAATTTTGGTTGACACTGTATCATTTACGCTTCTAATAAATTCGTAAGTATCTGACAGTATTCTATAGTTTCGATAGGTATACAAACATATGTTTGTATGATTTTTTTTTACTTTTTTTTCAATTAAAGTTTCGTTGCGCGCACGTATGTGTATGTCGCTTATTGAAATGTTTGCTGTTTTGCAGCCAACTAAAAGCAATATAAATAAGTATTTTTTCATGGTTAAATTACTATGAATAATTGATAGTTGAAAATTGCAAAGGTTATTGTTATAGTTTTATTTAATCAAGTATAACAGTAATAGCAAGATTTTGGAAATAGGGATAAAAAATAAATTAATATTTTATTAAATTAGTCTAGCTATAAGCAGATATGCCAATTGTTGTAATTTTATCATTTGAATTGTAGTCGAAGTATAAAAAGGTACAGTCATACTCGCCTTTATAGGATAGTGGCATGATAATTCGATTCATATATTTTGAACGAAAAGAAAGTGGAAAACATTTTTTACAACACCGTTTATATCATCGCCTACTTTTATATAGTTGCCATAATAGTTTAAGCAGTACACGCTATTTTTGATTTCAAAACCCCACAAATTCTTAGCCTCAACATCGATATATATTGAATTGCCTTTGTAAACATACTCGTCTACGTCTTCAGCAACGGTTTCCCATTGCATTCTATTGATTGCAGATGGGCTTCCCAACATTTTTGTTATCAAAAGTTTAGGGCAACCTAATACTAAATTAACAGCTGAATTTGGTTTTGTTTCTTTTAGGCAAAATGCGTTGTATTCAATTACATCTTGTGGTGCTTGTCCAAACGAAATAAATGTTGTTATAAATGTAATGAAAGCCAAAATTATTTTCTTTTTCATATTATTAAATTTAACAATTATTTTAATGAGATCTTGCTGAATTTTATAAATTATAAAATTTATTTAATGCATTTCGAAATCATTAATCATTTTTCCGAAA
>JAIXOS010000251.1 GCA_027486695.1 Chitinophagaceae bacterium
CCATAACCAAAAAATTACGCATCATATCGCTAAGGCGTTCTATTTCATCGTAAATGGTGGTAAACAATTCCGAAGCTCGCTCGCCAATGATGGAGTAGTTTTTTTTAATATACATTTCCAATAGTTCGGTGCTGCTAACTACGGTGGCCAAAGGGGTTCTAAATTCGTGCGATACACTTTGTATCATCTTCGACTTCATTTCGTTGAATTCTTTTTCCTTTGACAATGCTTTTGCAACGGCTACTTCGGCCAATTTTTTGTCGGTAATGTCTCGAACCATCATCGATACGCGTACTTCGCCGGAAAAAAGCTTTACGTAGTTCAAGCGAGCCATTAACCAATATTTTTGTTGGTTAATAACGGTGTCAAATTCTATGTTTTCTGTTTTGCCGCTAGCAATTACTTGGGTGATGGCGTTTTCAAAAGGTGCAGCAAATTCTTTACTATACACTTGTCTTAAGCTTTTGCCAAGCATTTGATCTTTGGGCTTGGGTAATATGGCTTCGTTATTACACCATATGTGTACAAACTCGAACGATTGATTAAGCTCAAAAACAATATCGTCTAAGGAAGCCACAAGCGATAATAATTCATCTTTACTAGCCGATAAATTATGAATGATGGACGTGGTATTTTCGGTGGCCTTATAGCTGTTGAGCAATGGACAAATAACCGAGCGCAAATGAGCAATGATGTTGTTTTGCTGCGCAAGAATGGTTTTTTGTTGCGATGATGCCACTACCCAAACTCCTTCTAGCTTGCCTTGGTGTACTAAGTTGTAAACCATGAACTGCTCGCCCAAAAAGCTAATATGAAAACCCTCGTTGATGGATTGCGTAAGCCCGTTGTTTAAATCGCGTTGCGCATCGCTACACAAAAACGACAAGTATTGAAGTAGGTTAGATAAATGGTGGGTAAAATGTGGTAATGTGCCGTAGGTAACAGGGATGGTAAGGGTGGGTTGCAACCCTTTCCAATCGAGCAAAGCGATGAACGAAAAATGCGATAATCCCAACCCGTACAGATATGATAGGCAAGGTTGCAATGCCTTTTCGAGATTGCTGTAGGTAATATAAGCTTGTTGTGTTTCGGCAATAATTTCCAATACATTTACATCTGGCACAAAGTTATCGTGAGGTATTGCTTGCAGGCGTATATCTGTAAGTGTGGCAGTAAATCCTTTGCTATTGGGGTCGGGTTTGGTAGTGCTGATATTGCACCATACATATTTATTACCGCCCATTTTTAGGCGACACCAATGATTGAATACCTTATCGTTTTTGGTAAATCGGTTTAAGGCATTGTCTGAGTCGTCTGGGTGTATAATGTTGGCAAATGTTAGTTGATTTGGCGCATTGGTAAGTATGCCAAGTGCTTTCACCAATTTTTCCGAAACGGTAGCAATTTCCCCTTGGTTATTAACACCTATTAGCAGTAGTTCTGCTTCGCTTTCTATGGATGGCTGCGGTTCAGAGCCGGTTACATTTGATCTGTTGACGGTTACACTAGAGCTAATTTCTCGCACACATATATACGGTATAAAACTGTTGAGCGTTTTAAATTCAAATTGTGTAGGGAAATTATTGGGCAAACATTTTTTTTGGTCATTTTCGTTTAAGGTGCCAATTGTGAGGGCTTTGTCGTATGCGGTTTTCCAAAAATTGTACGCATCGCTACCCGTTTGTTCCAAATTTAGGACAACATCCCCTTTTTTTAATGTAGTTCCATATGCTTGTTGAAGGGCAGTAAAATAGGCTTTGTTGCCATATACAAGCCGATATTGTTCGTCTACCATCCAAAAAAGCTCTTTGGCATGTTCAAAAAAGGCAAGCAAATTTTCCATCGGTACAATTTAGGCAGTAAAAAATACAGTAGCTATGGTGTAGAGGAATCAACTATTAAGCCAAATTAACAGTATTGGTTTATAGTAACAAAAAAAGAAGCGGTTTTCAATTATGTTATGTATAATAGAAAACCGCTGCATGTATTTGAACGAAGGAATTAGAAACCAACCGGCTAAATTTACACTAGTCGAATAGTGCTTTGATAAATTCCATCGATAGCGGTTTGGTTATGTAATCGATGACAAGTTCGTAAGATCGAGCCTTTTCTCTGTCGCGATTATCAATTGACGATGATAAAACCACTACTTTAGATTTGATGGTGAAATTTTTATATTCATTTAAAAAATCCCATCCATTTCTATCTGGAAAATTGATATCTAAAAAAATCATATAGTCACCTTCTGTATCTTTTTCTTTCAGGTACACAAGTGCATCGTCAATATTCAAAAAAATGTGCAAAGGCTTGTCGGGTAATACCGTATTGATGATTTTTTTGTTTAACACATTGGTGAGCACATCGTCGTCTATTAATACAATTTTTTTATATTCCTGTTTGTTTTTCTCTTGTTCAAAATGTGTATCGGTTTGGTTATACGATAGTTTGTGATTGAATTTGAAGATGGAGGAATTGATGATTTGGATAGATTTTTTTGCTTCGCCTATCAAATCTGTTCGTTCGGTATCGGTAATGTATTTGTTATCTAATAATTGAATGATTGATTGAATTTTAGCATATTCGTGCCCAAGCTCATTAGAAGCTATGAATGCCAATTCGTCTAGTTTTATTTGTTCACGGCTATTACCTGCATGATTGGTTTGGTTTGCTAGAACGTGTTTGATAAATGCAAAAACGGGCATTTGCTGGGCAATTGGTTCTTTTACCAATTTTACCTCAAAGGTTTGAAAGTTATTATTGCTGCCTATGCGTACTTGCAAGGTTACCGCTGTTTGTGTGGCAAGCGTGGGTATTTGTTGCAGTTGGGCTTCTACAATATGCCAATCGGCAGGGTGAATAATGTTTTGTAAATGAGCTACAGTAAGGTTGTTAAATGGAAAGGAGGGGATGCCTAAAAAGCTTTCTAAATGGTTGCTGCAAGCCAAAATGGAATTAGTCGCCGTATCGATGCATACAAAGCCATTGGTGCAATGCTTTAGTAAAGTATGCGTTATGGCATCTTTATGGATATCTTCTTGTAGGTAGAAATGCGGATTTGTCATTTTGAATAGCAGTTGTTTGTAATCTGTCTTGTCCTTAGAAATATTCTGGTGCAACGGTAACGAACTAAAAAACTAATATAAAAAAACACATTACATGACATGTGTTCCATAAACAGTTATCATACTGCTACACGCGCAAGTTTTGGTTTTGTTTTTCTTTATGCTAGAAAAAAGATAGCAATATATGGAAAACATTTCAATGCCTAAATAACTGTTTATCAGATTTTTGTAAAATAAAGATACCCTGTAAAAAATTACAGGGTACTACTTCCCATTTATGTAAACCAAAAAAAAACTAAAAAAATGTATTTATGTATTGTTTGTTAATGATTTTAAAAAAGGTTTAAAGTGCCCGATATAGAATACAAAAGTTGAAACACTGCCAAGCCCAAAAAAAGGATATAAATAATATTGATGGCACTTCTTTTCATCTTTTGCATCAAAGTGGGAGTTGGTTCTTCCACCACAGCTATGTGTTTTTTTATTTTCATGGTAGTTGGGCAGTTATCAAATAATTATTTGAGCAAAATTGGACAACTTATACCGTAGATTGAGTGGTAATTACGCTATTAAAAAGTTAATGTTTTGTATTGTTATTCAATTGTACTCTATATAGTTAGCCTAAATACTATGCCAATAATAATAATATTGAAAATCAATAGGTTATTTTTTTGGATTGCGCTTTTATTCTCAAAATGGGAATTTTTTTCTCAAAAAAAGAAAAAAAGTCATCTCTATTGTTAAATTGTATAAATTAGCTTTTATAAAACGCTCAAAATGTTTTATTAAAAGACAATTTTGGGTTATTTGTTTTCTTCATCACACTGTTTTGTCAATGAAATACAACAAAGCTTTCAAGATATTTATCCTCGAGGACGATTTGTGGTATGCTACCATGTTAGAGCATTATTTGTCCTTAAATCCCGATTATCAAGTCAAGAAGTTTGATAATGAAAAAGATTTCTTGGCACAATTACATCAAAATCCCGATGTGGTTACACTCGATTTTTCGTTAGGTGAAACAGACGGCGGAAAAGTGCTCAAAAAAATTAAAGACTACAATCCCGATATAGAAGTCATTATGATATCGGGGCAAGATGATGTATCTACGGCTATCGAATTGCTGAAAGCAGGTGCATTTGATTATATAGTAAAAGATGAAGAAACTGAGGATAGGCTTTGGAGCGTTTTAAAACACTTAAGGGAAATTAAAGGACTAAAAAAAGAAGTAGAAACCTTAAAAACTGAACTAAAACGCAATTATGATTTTAGTAAAGTAATTGTAGGTCAAAGCGATGCCATAAAAAGGGTATTTTCTTTAATCGAAAAAGCATCGCAAACCAATATTACCGTATCGGTTACCGGCGAAACCGGTACCGGAAAAGAGGTAGTAGCCAAAGCCATACATTACAACTCCAACCGAAGTAAGTATCCTTTTGTAGCCATTAATGTGGCAGCTATACCAAGCGAATTGCTTGAAAGCGAACTGTTTGGACACGAAAAAGGAGCTTTTACAGGGGCCGTAGGTAGCCGAATTGGTAAGTTTGAAGAAGCCAACAAAGGCACTATTTTTTTAGACGAAATTGCCGAAATGGATTTGCATTTGCAGGCCAAACTTCTTAGGGTACTGCAAGAACGAGAAATTACCAAAGTGGGCGGCAATACCGTTACACCTATTGATGTGCGGATAGTGGTGGCCACTCACCGAAATTTACAAGAAGAAGTAGCCAATAAAAATTTTCGGGAAGATTTGTATTACCGATTGCTAGGTTTACCTATTCATTTGCCACCCTTGCGCGAACGGAATAGCGACATATTGATACTTGCCAAACATTTTATTAACGGATTTTGTGCCGATAATAAAATGGTCGTAAAAAGTATTTCGCCACTGGCGCAACAAAAGTTGTTGTCGTACCATTTTCCTGGAAATATCCGCGAATTAAAATCGCTGATTGAACTTGCGGTTGTGATGAGCGATGGCGCAGAAATACAAGAAAATGATATCAATATCAATAAAGTAGGAAGTATTAGTAGTGTTATTAATAACGAAGTTACGCTACGAGAATATGAAATTAACATCATACAACACTTTCTTGAAAAATACAATCAAGATGTAATGCTAGTAGCCAAAAAACTAGACATCGGTAAATCCACTATTTATCGGATGATACAAAATGGCGAAATACGCCTTGGTCAATAATCTTTATTCTTCTATTTCATAAAATTAGGTATTCTGAAAAAGTTATCTATTTTGCAACAGCTACTGCTCGGCAACCGGGCGGCTACTGTTGATACTAACGAGTTTGCTGCCGAATCGGATAGTCTTTTATCTGAAGTAGCCGTGTTATTAGATGTATTAATCAATAACATTTCTACTGCATTGCTGGTACAAGACGAAAACAATGCCATTGTTTTTGTAAATGATAGTTTTGCTACTTTGTTCAATGTGCCAATTCCGCCATCTGAATTGGTTGGTAAAACAGGTTTACAGTTGCGTAAGTTGATAGGCGATATGTTTGTTCAAGTTGAGGCTTACGAACAAACACTTGAATGGCTTACCGAACAAAAAATTGTTGCAAAAGACCAACAGATAGAATTGATTGATGGCAGGGTTTTGGAGCTTGATTATACCCCCCTTTTTGTAAAAGGTGTATTTGTCGGTCATATTTGGAATTATAAAAATGTAACTGAAAAAATATTGTCCAACAAGCGGTTGCAAGCCCAACGCCGATTGTTTGAAACCATTTTGAATCATTTGCCGGTAGATGTTGCCGTTTTTAATCCCGATTATTCCGATTTGTTTTTAAATCCGATTGCCATTAAAGACGCCGAACTACGCAAGTGGATGATTGATTGGATGATTGGAAAAGAAGCAGATTACTTATATGGAAGACCGCAAAATAATACTGGTAACCGATTGTACTTTAATCAAGTATTGCGTACCAAAAATTTGGTGAGTTGGGAGGAAGAACGTCCTTCTGCTACCGGTCAATATGAATATTTCTTGCGCAATATGTTTCCTGTGCTTGATGAATCGGGAGATATTATTATGATTATTGGTTACAATGTAAACATCAGTGACCGCAAAAAAATTGAACAACAAATTTCGCTCAGCGAAAAACGATATCGCGACTTAATCAATTACAGCAATGCCCTTATTTGTACGCACGATGTGGATGGCACTATCTTGAGTATTAACCCGGCTATTTCCATGTTGCTTGGTTACACCAATAACGAGATGGTGGGTACCAAAATTGATACCTATTTAACCCTCAAAAGCAAGTCAACCCTAAAGGAATTGTATTTGCAAAAAATTGAAACCAAGGGCAGTAACACGGGCGTATTTAGTATTTTGGCAAAAAGCGGTCAAAAATATTACTTGCTATACCAAAATTACAAAGTAGTAGAGGAGGGACAGGAACCCTATGTTGTGTTGTTTGCGCAAGATATTACCGACAGAATCAAGGCCGAGAAAGAATTGTTAGTGGCCAAAAAAATGACCGAAGAAGCGGCACTTGCCAAAGAAGCATTTTTGGCCAATATGAGCCACGAAATCCGCACCCCTATGAATGGGATTATGGGCGTAACCAATTTGTTGAGCAAAACCCATTTAGATACACAGCAGCAAGATTACTTAAAATTGATTGCCGATTCGGCAAACAACCTCCTCGTTATTGTAAACGATGTATTGGATATTGAAAAAATAGCATCCGGAAAACTAGAGTTGGAACAAATTCCGTTCCGAATGGTGGAAAAATTAAGCAATGCAGTACAATCGTTTCAATACAAAACGGAAGAAAAAGGGTTACAATTGGCATTTGAAAATTATTTGCCCGACACCCTTGTTACTATTGGCGATCCGTATAGGTTGGTGCAGATAATCAATAATTTAATCAACAACGCCATAAAGTTTACCGACGAAGGCAAAATAACCGTGACTGCCGAATTGGTGCCACATTCCCGGCAAGATAACACCGTACAAGTAGCATTTAAAATAGCCGACACCGGTATTGGTATTCAATCCGATAGGATAGAAGCTGTATTTGACCCTTATGTACAAGCCGCTAGCGATACCACCCGAAAATATGGGGGAACAGGCCTTGGCTTGTCTATTTGCAAAAACTTAATAGAAATGCAAAAGGGCAATATTCAGGTAATAAGTAATGTTGGTGAGGGCACTACTTTTAGCTTTTATTTATCGTATGGTGTAGGCACCGAAAACGATTTGTTACCTGCTTTGGAGGAAGATGTGGTATTTGTTGGCCTCGAAGGTAAAAATGTGTTGGTGGCCGAAGATGTTGAAATCAATCAATTTTTGGCAAAAACCCTTTTAGAATCGTGGGGATGCATGGTCACAATTGTGGAAAATGGAAAAGATGCGGTAGATATGATAGAACAGCGGCCCTTTGATGTTGTATTGATGGATGTACATATGCCCGAAATGGACGGCTTAACAGCTACGCGGCTTATTAGGCAAATGGCCACGCCTAGTAAGTCGAGTGTGCCAATTATAGCTTTAACCGCTAATGCATTAAAAGGCAACGAAGAATTGTATTTAGAAACGGGCATGAATTATTACATCAGCAAGCCCTATACCGAATTGAATTTGTTTTTGCTCATTTGTAAAGCATTACATGTATCAGTCAAAAAGCAACCCAAATCAGTGCCCACAAATACGGCTGTAGCTCCCGATGTTTTGTTGTTGGAACAAAGAAGCTTGTACAACGTTTCGCAGTTAGAGGCAATGAGTAAGGGTAAGCCCGGTTTTGTGAAGCGAATGATTGAAATATTTGTATTGAATGTGCCTTTAGATATGCAAAAGTTGCAGCAAGCGGTTGCAAGTGCCGATTGGGAAACTGCCGGTAAAATTGCCCACCGAATGAAACCGTCGATAGATGGTATGGGCATAACAACATTGAAAAATACGGTAAGGCAAATCGAAAATTTTGCTAAAGAACAGAAGCAGATTGAGGAAATACCCGTGCTTGCGGAGCAATTGATAAGCACACTAGAATTGGTGGTACAACAGCTGAAAACAGATTTTGACTTATAATAGTGCAGACACTAATTGGCCAGTTGTTGCAAAAGCTGCCTAGTGGTTATCAAGCTGAAAGGCTGCCTGATGCAACGGGCTTGGTGCGCATCCTGCAAGGTGCGTACCGGAGCAAAGCGGAGCCCAACGCAGCAGGAAATGCAGTTGATGGATATTTGTTTGTTGATAGCCCCAAAAAATTACCAAAAAGAAAGTGTTATTCCCAAATAGCTTTTCTTTTCCCAAAGATGGAAAAAAGGTTGCTTGCTTTTTTTGCTAAGTAATTGATTGTCATGTGGTTTTTTCAGAGCGTGAAGCTGGCATACAATTGGCTATACCTAGGCAAATAAATGCCAGCATGAATACCTATTTTATTGTAGAAGACAATCCTTTTTACAGCCATTTGCTGAAAGAACATTTGTTGCAACAGCAGGTAGCTGTGCATGAGTTTGATACCGGCGATGCGTGTTTACAGCATATGTATTTGGAGCCAAACGTAGTGTTTTTAGATTATTATTTAGAAGGAACGCTAACAGGAATAGAAACATTGCAGCGTATAAAAGCCTTGCATTTGCCAACGCAAGTTGTTTTTTTAACCAGTCAGCAAAACTTGCAAATAGCATTGGATTCATTGCGAAACGGGGCATTTGATTATATAGAGAAAAATGAGGAAACGTTCGATAAAATACAAGATGCTTTAGCGCGCATACAATTGCTGAATGAGTTAGAACATGGGCGTGCCTCCTTATTTACTTTTTTCAAAAATCGCTTCAAACTTGGGGGCATTCATAAGCCACTTGTAGTGTAAGTAATGCTTTTAAATACCGATTTAAAATTCAATAATTATGCAATTGTCCGCTGTTTATTTATCCGATATTTTAATGTTATCTAAGCTAGTTACTTCAATGCCTTGCCTTGTGGTAATTAATGATGCCAATTATAAGTTGGTGGTGAACAAAGAGGTTGCGAATGTGGTGGTATTGCGCAACGAAACCAAGTATTTTTTTCGATCAGAAGCGTATCCATTTTTGCTATTTGTCAATTTAACTGCTCAAGCCATTTCCGATCCGGGTTTTGATGCGGTTATTAATTTTGTTCATGCCGAGCCCTATTTACAATTGCAAAGTACGGCCTTGCAATACCAAACCACCAATACAGGATATATTCAATATCTTGCTACCACACATGCTTCTACCCCTAATTTAACAGTATTTAATAACATTAGCGAAGGCGCGCCAAAACAAGTTGCTTTATCTGGTCCATTTGGTTGGTTGGGCGGAAAAAACAAGCAGAAAAAGCATATTTTATATGTATACAGCAGACAAAAATTAATGGCTGAGACCATTACCTACTCGCCTAGTTTTGCTGCATGGGCCAATACCGGTGCCGATTGTGAGGAAGTAGTTTTGGCCGTAAATGCCAATAAAAATGTACAGTTTTACAAAGTGCCACTATCTGTTGCCGCGCAAAAGCGTACGTTGAACGAATTGGTAACATTGGAAACGATAGCCAAGTTATTACCTGCGCAAATACATATTCCAAGTGGTAAACTTATCAATAACCACCAATCGGTTGTGCAGTTGTTGTATCCTACCACCTTCAAAACCGTACAGTCAACCAGACAGCAGATGCATTTGCAAACATTGATAGACATGTATACTTTGCCCAATTGGTTTCAGTTGCAGGAGTTGTCGGCTTGGCAACATTGGCCAATGTTAAAAAAGCGGCTCGATCGTATAGAGCGGGTCAACAAACAAATGCCACATATTTTGATAACCAAAGGTATTGAGGAATTGTATTATTTGTACAACGATTTGTTTAAACTACATACGCCTATTTACACTTCTATAGCGCACGGTAGCACCAATGCTGATCAATATTTTGACAAAGAGGGTGGTGTTTATATCAACAATTGGGAGCATTTTTCGCAAGAAGTTCCGTTGCTTTACGATTTTTTCAACGGTATCATGCAGGAGTGTGCTACTCGAAACTCGACCGTAGGCTATTTTCAACATGCTATAGATACCTTTTATATGGATTCTATCATGATTGGCATAATAAAAAAGTACGCATTGTCGGTAAAATTATATTATAAATTATTCATGCTTCAGGCAGTTTCGGCGCAGTTAGAAATGTACCAACAGTTCGATGCGAAAGAAGAAAAATTAGGCTTTTGGGTCGCTGCTTTGTCGCAGCTTATTGCCGATAGTCAGTACAAAAAAACCACCCCTCCCATACAAACAGAGGTGGCTTAATTTACAGGTATGGCAGTCTGGTCAACGGGTAGAATAATGCATTGTGCCAGGCAATACTATGCGGAAAAACGTTGTATGAGGTTCAAAAAACAAAATAGAAGTTGGTTTATTGTTGTATCTTATTGATTATGAGGTTATTTGGTGTGGGTAATTGCGTGTATTTGATGGGAATAAAAAAAGATGCAGCATGTGTTTCGAATATTTAATTTTGTTTGATGGAACAATCAACTACTTTAACACTAAAACAAGATATGCTTAGCTACGATGGCTTTAGAAATGAAGTTTTGCACGACTACCGTATTGCGTTAATTAGTCGCGAAGCAAGCTTGCTCGGACGTAGGGAAGTGCTTACCGGAAAAGCTAAGTTTGGTATTTTTGGCGATGGTAAAGAAATAGCACAAATAGCTATGGCCAAGTTTTTTAAGCAAGGCGATTATCGTGCGGGTTATTACCGCGACCAAACGTTTATGTTTGCCAGTGGCCTAGCAAGTGTGGAGCAGTTTTTTGCACAATTGTTTGCCGATCCCGATATCAAAAACGACCCATTTAGTGCCGGACGCCAAATGGTATCGCATTTTGCTACACGCAATGTAGACGAAAATGGCCATTGGCTCGATTTGGCCAATAGGAAAAATATTACTTCCGATATGGCACCTACCGCCTCTCAAATGCCACGTGCATTGGGGTTGGCTTTTGCGTCGAAGTGTTTTAGAAATTCTCCTCACTTATACAATTACGATAATTTAAGCCACAATGGCAACGAAGTTTGTTTTTGTACCATTGGCGATGCAAGTACAAGCGAAGGGCATTTTTTTGAAGTAGTAAATGCCGCAGGCGTTTTGCAAGTGCCTTTAGCAATTTTTGTTTGGGACGATGGTTATGGTATATCGGTGCCCAAATCGCACCAAACCACCAAAGGTTCTATATCGGCAGCATTAAGAGGCTTTCAAAAAGGCGATAGTACCAATGGTATACACATTTATAAAGTGAAAGGATGGGATTATCCGGGTATGTGCGAAGCATTTGAAGACGGGATTACCAAAGCCCGTGAAGCACATGTACCTGTGTTGTTTCATGTAGAAGAAATTACCCAACCGCAGGGGCATAGTACGAGTGGAAGTCACGAAAGATATAAAAGCCCGGAAAGACTGCAATGGGAGCGTGATTGGGATTGCATCAAAAAAATGCGTGAATGGATTTTTGAAAATGGTATTGCTAGCGAAGAAGAGTTACAACAAATTGAGCACGAAGCAAAAGAATCGGTACGAGATAGTAAAAACAAAGCTTGGCATAATTACATAACACCTGTAAAACAGCAAGTAGCACAAGTTGTAAATATGCTAAGGACGGCCGTTATTTCAGATGCCCGTATAGTGCAACCCTATAACGAATTGGTAGTTGGTTTAGAGCGTTTAAACGAACCCCTTCGCCGCGATATTATGCGCACTTTGGCAATTGCAGTGGATTTGCTCAGTACATCGCCTTCTTATCATTTGGTAAAACAGTATTACGATCAGTTGAAGTTGGTCAATAAAAAATTATACAATACTCACTTGTACAATGAAGGGCCCAAAAGCGCCTTGCGTGTAGAGGAAACCAAGCCTTTGGTACCATTTGATGCGCCTTTAGCCAATGGGTACGAAGTGTTGAATAAATATTTTGATGCACTTTTTGCTACCAATCCGTTGGTGTTTGCATTTGGAGAAGATGTAGGTATGATTGGGGATGTGAACCAAGGTTTTGCAGGCTTGCAACAAAAACATGGTGAAAACCGGATTTTTGATACCGGCATCAGAGAGTTAAGTATTATGGGGCAGGCAATTGGAATGGCTTTCCGTGGCTTGCGGCCTATTGCCGAAATTCAATACCTCGATTACTTGATATATGGCTTACAACCCCTTACGGACGATGTAGCAACTACCCATTTCCGTACGGTAGGGCAACAAAGTTGTCCGGTAATTATACGCAGTCGCGGTCATCGATTAGAAGGCATATGGCACAGTGGTAGTCCTTTAGGGATGATTATCAATGCGTTGAGAGGTATGTATGTGTGTGTGCCTCGAAATATGGTACAAGCAGTTGGTATGTACAATACATTGCTGAGAGGCAACGATCCTGCATTAATCATAGAATGTTTGAATGGGTATCGATTAAAAGAAAAAGTACCTGCCAATTTATTGGATATTACCGTTCCTTTGGGTGTTCCGGAAATTATTCAACATGGTGATGATATTACGATTGTATCTTATGGTTCTACTTTGCGCATCATTCAGGAAGCATGTATGCGTCTTGAGCAAGAAAGCATAAGTGTAGAAATTATTGATGTTCAAACGCTTTTGCCTTTTGATATTCACCACATGATTGTGTGTTCTCTCAAAAAAACGAACCGTATATTATTTGTTGATGAAGATGTGCCGGGCGGTGCGGCAGCATATATGTACAACAAAGTAATGGAAGAACAAGATGGTTATAAGTGGCTAGATGTGGCTGCTCGTACGCTTACAGCGCAGGCACATAGGCCGGGCTATGGTAGCGATGGTGATTATTTTAGTAAGCCTAATGTAGAAGATGTAGTAGCAATAGTGAAGCAAATGATTAATGAATAGGATTCAATATTATTTAAAGCAAATATTGTAAAAAAGAGAGTCGCCATGTGAATGGCGGCTTTTTTTATGCATCATCCTTAAACTGTTTGCAGAGAATGAGCTAGATTATTGCTACAAAAATTGGTTTATGGCGATGACTATGATAACATGATAGGCGAAAGCAACAAGAACGTGTGTTAAATAAAGAGATAAGTGTCTTAGTTATGCTAATGCAAAGAGCCACTCAAATGAGTGGCTCTTTGGGCTAATGCGATATTAATTAATCAAGTACGCTTAATTAATTATTTTTTAGTAGAATCAGCTTTAGTAGAATCTACAGCAGGAGCTACAGCAGAATCTGCTTTTTTAGTTGTGTCAACAGCAGGAGCTACAGCAGCTGAATCAGTTTTAACTTCTTCTGTTTTACCACCACCACAAGATGCAAAAGCGGCAGCAATAACTACCAATGCGAATAATTTTTTCATTGTACTTGTTTTAAAGATTTTTAATTGTTTGCAAAGATAAAGGCTAGATTGAAACGCCCAAATTTTAACGGTTTTTTTTTATTTCTTTCTAAAGAAAATTCTAACAGGAATACCTTTAAAGTTAAAGTGGGTACGCAATTGGTTTTCTAAGTAATTGCGATAGGGCATTTTAATATCATCGGGATAGTTAGTAAAAAAGGCAAAACTTGGTACGTGGGTAGGTAATTGTGTTACATATTTGATTTTTACCGTATTGCCTCTAACCACTGGAGCATGGTAGGCTTCAACAGCCTTGAGCATAATATCATTCAATTTAGAAGTAGGTATTTTTTGGTGTTTATTGCCAAATACTTCCAATCCCATTTCAATGGCTTTGAATATTCTTGTTTTTTCTTTTACCGAAATAAAAATAACAGGCACATCGGTAAACGGTGCAATTTTTTCTTTCAGCCTTTTTTCGTAGTCTCTAGCCGTGTTGGTTTCTTTAGCCACTAGATCCCACTTATTTACCAATATAACAATGCCTTTGCCTTTTCTAGTGGCCAAGCTGAAAATGTTAACGTCTTGTGCGGTAATGCCTTTGTCGGCATCAATGACAAGTAAACAAACATCGGCTTCATCTACCGCTCTAATCGCGCGAATGATGGAGTAAAATTCGAGGTCTTCTTTTTCTTTACTTTTTTTACGAATACCCGCTGTGTCGATTAAGATAAATTCCTTTTGAAAAAGGTTGTAATGGGTGTGAATGGTGTCGCGCGTAGTGCCTGCAATATCGCTAACTATGGTGCGGTCTTGTCCTATAAGGGCATTGAGTAACGATGATTTGCCCACATTGGGTTGTCCTATAATGGCAAATTTGGGAATAGGCGATACTTCTTTGTCGTCCTCTTTGGTTTCAAAGGGAATGGACTCCGTGATGGCGTCGAGCAATTCGCCGGTTCCCGTACCACTGATACTGCTAATATTGTACAATGTATCAAATCCAAGACTGTAAAATTCTGCCGATTCTAGTTGGCGTTCACTATTGTCTACTTTGTTTACAGCCACATAAACGGGCTTTTTAGCTCTTCTCAACAAATCGGCCATCGTATCGTCTAGGTCTGTAATGCCGGTAACTACATCTACCATAAATAAAATGGCATCCGCTTCGTCAATTGCTATTTTTACTTGCTTTCTGATTTCTGTTTCAAAAACATCTATGGTATTGGGTACAAAACCTCCTGTGTCTACTAGATTAAAAGTTTTGCCGCACCATTCTGCAATGCCGTATTGTCTGTCGCGGGTAACGCCGCTGATATTGTCTACAATAGCTTTTCGCTGTTCCAATAACCTATTAAAAAGGGTGCTTTTTCCTACGTTGGGGCGGCCTACTATTGCTACTGTGTAACTCATGTGTGGTGTTTTTTGGGATATATATCAAGTATAGCATTTGCTATACCAATTGGCAAATGCTATTTGCCGGCATTAAAAGTAGCCATACTCTCTTAATTGCGAATCGTTGTCGCGCCATTTATTGCGCACTTTTACAAACAGCTCTAAAAATACTTTTTGTTGAATAAAATCTTCAATATCGGCTCTTGCTAGGGTGCCTATTTGCTTAATCATTTTGCCTTTTTCGCCAATGATGATGCTTTTTTGCGTATCTCTATTCACAATGATGTCCGCCTGTATTTTTACCAAAAAATCACGCTCTTTGTATTCGTTTATTAATACGGCTGTATGGTAAGGAATTTCATCGCCAAAAAGCGTATATATTTTTTCTCGAATTAATTCGGCTACAAAAAACTTAGTAGGTAGGTCGCTTAAGTCTTCCTCGCTATAAAAGGGCAAACCCTCAGGTAGTAGGTTTAAAATAGCGTTGAGTAGTTTTTGTAGGTGATTTTGTTGCAGCGCCGAAATTTTGATGAGTTGTTTGCCATACGGTTTGTTTGCAAAAAAAGCCTCCGCTTCGGCAATTTTGCCATTTTGGGCAATATCTATTTTGTTCAAAACGAGCAAACAAGGCACTTTGAGTTTGAGGGCACTGAAAATGGCATCGCACTCTTCAAAGTTGTCATTAGCATCTACCATTAGTAAAGCAATATCGGCATCTTCTAGTGCGCTTTTTACAGCGCCCATCATTTTTTCGTGCAACTTATACTTGGTGTCAATAATGCCTGGTGTATCGGAAAAAATGATTTGATAGGCTCCCGGTTGGTTCAGAAACGCTTTGATGCGGTGGCGGGTTGTTTGCACTTTAGGCGATACAATAGCCATTTTTTCGCCCATGAGTGCATTTAGCAAGGTGCTTTTGCCGGCATTGGGTTTGCCAAAAATATTTACAAAGCCTGATTTCAACGTAAGTTGGTTGAGTTATGGTGATTCTTTTCAGCGGCTGAACATGCGCTGCATTATCTGTTTGCTAAAATAATAAAAGCCTCAACAAGAGGCTTTTATTATTTGTTGCGAGAGAAGGGTTCGAACCTCCGACCTTCGGGTTATGAGCCCGACGAGCTACCGCTGCTCTATCTCGCGATCTAATTGGAGTGCAAATGTAGGAGTTTATTTGTAATGGGCAAATTTATTTTTTATTCGTTGTTGCTTTTCTTCTTAATAGTGGCTCCTCCGCTGCTATCTACTTCTTTAATTATGGCGTCGCCTTTGTAATAAATACTACTTGCGCCGCTAGCGCTAGCTTTAAGTTCTTTGGTAACGGTAATTTTAATACTTGCTGCTCCACTTGCATCGGCATTGCAGCTATTGGCTATTAAGTCGTAAGCTTTGATGCTGCTTGCTCCACTTGCCTCTAGCTTGGCCATTTCTGTATTGCCATTGAGTTTTAGGCTACAAGCTCCGCTTGCATTAGCAATAAAGTTGGTGGTTTGTACTTGGCCTTTAAAGTCGCACGCACCCGAAAATTCCAATTTAAAATTGTTGGTTTTGATAGCATCGGTGCTTATTACATTGCAAGCACCAGAAGCCTCTACCTTGCTAAGCGATTTAAAAGTGATATATGCTTTAGCTTTCGTATTGCTCCACGTACGAAATCCATTTTTGGTATCTAAATAAATGTGTAGCGTACTGCCATTTACTTCTGTTTTGATTTTGGCTTTCAATTCGTCGGTAGCAGCACTAATGGCTACAGCATCTTCATTTCCTTGAGATAAATAGGCATCAATGGCACCCGAAATTTCTAACGCAGAAAAAGTGCCCACAGATCTTATTTCGGCATTGGCATCTACTACAACGTTTTTAGTAGGTTGAGCCTGTGTGTGTAAACTAGCAAGCCCAAGGAGTATACTGGCAATTAAGTGTTTCATGATGGTGTTTATAGCTTAACGATTGCCAAAGTAAAAAGTTACAGTTGTGCAATATTTGTAGGCTAATAGTGTACAAGGCAATCTTTGATCGGCTGTTGCTGCAAACTAGCTAACAATGAGCGGCTACTAAAATAATCCGAATAACTGACTGTTTATTTTACTTAAAATGTCGCCAAAGTGTACCTCGTCTTCGGCAAATTTAATTTTGTCGCAGTCAATAATCAGAACAGGGCCTTCTTGATAGTTATCAATAAATTTATTATAGTAATCGTTCAATTTTTTTAAGTAATCCAAGCGAATATTTTCCTCGTATTCTCTTCCTCGTTTTTGTATTTGCGCTACTAAAGTGGGTACGGAGCATTTAAGGTAAATTAATAAATCGGGAGGTTCTACCATTGTTTTGAGCGTTTGAAAAAATTGAAAGTAGTTTTCAAAATCGCGTTTGCTCATTAAGCCCATATCGTATAAGTTAGGGGCAAAAATGGTAGCATCCTCGTAAATAGTACGGTCTTGAATAATGGTTTCGGTACCGCGACGTATTTCGAGTAATTGTTTTAATCGGCTGTTTAAGAAATAAATTTGTAAGTTGAAACTCCAACGG
>JAIXOS010000084.1 GCA_027486695.1 Chitinophagaceae bacterium
GCATTGGCCATTAGCAGTATTTCTGGTCTAAATTTGTATTTGTGTATGTACGGATTGGCCATTTTTGCCATCATCATTACCCTTGGAGGTATGAAAGTAATTGGTTTTACCGATGTAATTCAAGTATTCTTTTTGATATTGGGCGGTTTGGTAACTACCTATTTAGCACTCGATTTAGTTGCCCAACAATACGGCAGTACCGGTGTAGTTAATGGTTTTAAACTCATGATGGAACATAGTGATGACCATTTTCATATGGTATTTAGTAAAGACAATCCAAACTTCCCAAGCTTGCCCGGTTTAACTGTATTGGTAGGCGGTATGTGGATAGTAAACTTAAATTATTGGGGCTGTAATCAATACATTACACAAAGAGCACTTGGTGCCGATTTAAAAACAGCTCGTGGCGGTTTGTTGTTTGCCGCATTTTTAAAATTGTTGATGCCTGTAATTGTGGTTTTACCCGGTATTGCTGCTTATGTACTTAACCAAAAAGGCTACTTTACCCACCAAGAATTATTGGATAGTGCTGGCGAAGTAGTAGGTGATAAAGCGTATCCTACCTTGTTAAATTTATTGCCTGTAGGTTTTAAAGGTTTGTCGGTTGCGGCACTAACTGCTGCTATTGTGGCTTCGCTTGCCGGTAAAGCCAATAGTATTGCTACCATATTCACCTTGGATATTTATCAAAAAAACATCAACCGCAATGCAACCGAAAGCGATTTGGTAAAAACAGGAAAAATTGCAGTATTGTTATCTATGATTATAGGTTGCTTAATCTCTCCTTTCCTTGGTATTGATAAAAAAGGTGGATTTGAGTTTATTCAAGAGTATACCGGTTTTGTAAGCCCAGGTATTTTTGCAATGTTTATTTTAGGATTTTTCTGGAAAAAAACCACCTCTAATGCAGCCTTATTTGCAACGATAGGCGGATTTGCTTTCTCTGTATTGTTTAAGTTCATCCCTCAATATGTTGATTTGTCATTCTTATACAATTTTGGTTTTGCCATTAAAAATGCAGAGGGTATTTACGAAATTCCTTTCTTAGACAGAATGGGATTTGTATTTGTGATTTGTATAGTATCAATGGTCGTTATCAGCTTGCTCGACAACAAACGTGGCGTAGAAGCCAAAGGTTTGGAAGTAGATGCTAGCATGTTTAAACCTACCTCAGCCTTTGCAATTGGTTCGTTATTAATTATAGGCGTACTTGTTGCCTTGTATTCTTTATTATGGTAATTTATTAACTTTTTAAATACACATTCCTTATGAAGTTTTTTATCGACACGGCCAACTTGGCCCACATCAGAGAAGCTAACGCTTTAGGTATTTTAGACGGTGTAACCACCAATCCATCGTTAATGGCCAAAGAGGGCATTAAAGGCGAAGCAGCTATTGCGGCTCACTACAAAACTATTTGCGACATCGTAGATGGAGACATTAGTGCCGAAGTGCTTTCTACCACTTTTGAAGAAATGGTAGAGGAAGGCAAAAAATTGGTTGCCATTCACCCAAATATTGTGGTAAAAGTACCCATGATTAAAGACGGCATCAAAGCCATTAAATGGTTTACCGACAATGGTATCAAAACCAATTGTACGCTAATTTTTTCTGCCGGACAGGCCATTTTGGCTGCCAAAGCAGGTGCTACTTACGTGTCGCCATTTATTGGCCGTATTGATGATAGCGGTTGGGATGGTGTACAA
Source organism: Chitinophagaceae bacterium (assembly GCA_027486695.1). Lineage (GTDB taxonomy): Bacteria > Bacteroidota > Bacteroidia > Chitinophagales > Chitinophagaceae > Parasediminibacterium. The sequence continues at coordinate 1,707 of JAIXOS010000084.1, forward strand.
TTGATAGAACAAATTGCGCGCGTTTTTGCTATTCAAGGTTTTAAAACCGAAATACTTGCCGCTTCTATCCGTAATGCCAACCACATTATTGCTTGTGCCGAAGCGGGTGCACATGTATGTACTTGTCCACTAGATTCTATTTTAGGCTTATTGAAACATCCTTTGACCGACATAGGATTGGCCAAATTCATCGAAGATGCGGCTAAAATGGGCGCCTAATATATTTTAAAGAAAAACAAACCATAAAAATGAGTCAAGATATTCAACAATTACAAGCAACGGCACATCAGGTACGCAGAGATATTGTACGTATGGTGCATGGTTGCCAATCGGGCCATCCGGGAGGTTCTTTGGGTTGTACCGATTTTTTAGTGGCGTTGTATTTTAAAGTAATGAAACACAATCCTGCCTTCAACATGGATGCTATTGGTGAAGATGTGTTTTTTCTTTCTAACGGTCACATTTCGCCGGTATTTTACAGTGTATTAGCGCGTTCGGGCTATTTTCCAATTGCCGAGCTAGCTACTTTCCGTAAAATTAACTCACGTGTGCAAGGCCACCCTGCTACACACGAACATTTGCCGGGCGTGCGCATTGCTTCCGGTTCATTAGGTCAAGGTCTTTCCGTAGCAATAGGTGCTGCTAAAGCGAAAAAATTAAATGGCGATAGCCGTTTGGTTTTTTCCCTACATGGCGATGGCGAATTACAAGAAGGACAAATTTGGGAAGCTGCTATGTTTGCTCCACACAACAAAATTGACAATTTAATTACTACAATTGATGTCAATGGTCAGCAAATAGACGGCCCTACCGCTAAAGTATTAACACTTGGTAATTTGCGTGCCAAATGGGAAGCTTTTGGTTGGGATGTGTTAGAAATGAAAGGAAACGATATGGAAGATGTGGTTAAAATATTGGAATTAGCCATTTCCAAAACTGGTCAAGGCAAACCAATTGCTATTTTGATGTACACCGAAATGGGTGCCGGAGTAGACTTTATGATGGGTAGCCACAAATGGCATGGAGTAGCGCCTAACAACGAGCAATTAGCCGCAGCATTGGCACAATTGCCCGAAACACTTGGCGACTATTAATGGCTTTTGCGACCTAAAAAACGCATGTCAACAAATCGATTTATTATCACAATCACCATTTGCTTTGTTTCAATGGTTAACAATTGAAACAAAGCAAATAACAATACGCAAACATGAAAAAATACACATACACTGAGCAAAAAGACACCCGTTCCGGATTTGGAGCAGGTTTGTTGGAAGCAGGTAAAAGAAACCCCAATGTGGTAGCATTGTGCGCCGACTTAGTGGGTTCTTTAAAAATGGAAGCTTTCATTAAAGAATTTCCTGAACGTTTTATTCAAACAGGTATTGCCGAAGCCAATATGATTGGTATGGCTGCCGGCTTAACGATTGGCGGAAAAATTCCGTTTACAGGTACTTTCGCCAATTTCTCCACGGGTCGTGTGTACGACCAAATTCGTCAATCGGTAGCTTATTCCGATAAAAATGTAAAAATTTGCGCTTCTCACGCTGGTCTTACCTTGGGCGAAGATGGTGCTACACACCAAATTTTGGAAGATATTGGTTTAATGAAAATGCTTCCTGGAATGACCGTTATCAATCCTTGCGATTTTAACCAAACCAAAGCAGCAACCATTGCCATAGCCGATTATCATGGTCCGGTTTACCTACGTTTTGGGCGTCCGGTAATGCCTATTTTCACCGATGCTGACCAGAAATTTGAAATTGGTAAAGCATGGACTGTAAACGAAGGTAAAGATGTGAGTATTTTCGCTACAGGACATTTGGTTTGGGAAGCCATTAAAGCAGGGGAAATTTTGGAAAGTATGGGTATTGATGCAGAAATTATCAACATCCATACCATTAAACCGTTAGACGTTGAAGCAGTATTAAAATCGGTTGCTAAAACACGTTGTGTGGTTACTTGCGAAGAACACAACCGTTTGGGTGGCTTGGGCGATAGTATTGCACAAGTATTGGTACAAAACGACCCTATTCCACAAGAATATGTGGCTGTTAACGACAGCTTTGGTGAAAGTGGCGTACCTGCACAATTGATGGAAAAGTACGGCTTAAACGATGTATCAATCGTAAAAGCTGTGCAAAAAGTAATGCAAAGAGCAGGCAAATAAATACATTTATTGCATTTCAATTATTGATGAGAGGCTGTCCTAAATACATGAGGGACAGCCTCTTTTATTAAGGGCATTATTCGTTACCAAGTACCATTTCACGATTCAAGGCAGCTAAAAATGCTGCTGTTGTACGCTTCAGCCCCCCAATTTGTACGCTTCAGTGGTCTTTATTTTGTACAACTGCCATGCCTTTGCAAGTTTGTAAAAAAAACGATCATGAAATCAACAATTGCTAGCATGGTGCTTATATGCACTATCGCACTTGCCTCAGTAGTGGCATGTAAAAAAACGAGTAGCAGCTCCGATACTAATACACCTACTACTGCCGCAACAGTAACTACCTTGAGTTGCAGTGCCGCTACTGTATCGTCACGACCAGTCAATGGTAGTGCTTACACGGGCACCGCTACAGTTCCTTATTCGGGTGGTAATAGTGTTGCCTATACAGCGGGCAGCGGCATTGCTTCTACCGGCGTAACAGGCCTTACCGCAACTTTACAGGCTGGCTCTCTTGCCAACGGCAGTGGATCTTTAACATTTGGTATTTCTGGTACACCTACTAGTGCTGGTATTGCTAATTTTGCCATCAGTTTTGGTGGCCAATCCTGCGCTTTTTCGGTGAGCGTTGATACTGCCTCAAACACCACAGTAGATTGTAGTACGGCAACAGGTACGGCTAAAGTTGTTTGCTTAGCCAATGCTTTTAAAGCCACATTAAACAGTACTCAATTGGCAGCATTGCAATTAAGTTATTCGCTTAGCAACGCCAAAACATGGTCTAACCTACCCGCATCTATGTCGGCACGTATTGGCTTAAAAATGGGCACTTTAAATGCCACACAATTAGCAGCAGCAAAAGCATTGATTCAAGAAATTTCAGGAACAACTACCAACGAAGGCTACGACGAAATTCAGCAATTGTGGTTGGCCGATGATTATTTATACAACAACGGCGGCGGCAGCGATTATGGCAGCGGCAATTATTACATAGGCTTTTTTGGAACACCCGCTATGACAGGCACTTTTGAAATACAAATGACAGGGCATCATAAAACCCTTGCCAACACTTATATCAATGGTAGTTTGGTTGGTGCTACACCACACTTTGAGGCAGTTGAACCGCTTTCTTTTACTAGCGGCGGAAATACCTATGCACCTATTAATCAAGAAGCGGCGGCATTATCTGCCATGCTAAAAGGATTAACTAGTACACAATTAACTAGTGCCAAATTGAGCAAAACCTACACAGATATTTTATTAGGCCCCAAAGTTGATTGGCAGTTCCCTACAGCGCATGAAGGATTGCAATGCAACACGCTTAGCGCTCAACAAAAAGAATTGGTGATTGCTGCGTTGAAAACTTATGTAAACGATATAGACGATGCCAATGCGGCTACCATTTTGGCAAAATACACCAACGATTTAGACAATACGTTTATAGCTTACAGCGGAACAACCGATTTGGCTACCAAAAATGATTATGTACGTATTGACGGCAACAATGTGTGGATAGAATTTACGGTACAAGGTGGTATCGTTTACAAGCAGAATGTACACTATCACTCCGTTTGGCGCGACCGAGTAACGGATTATGGTGGTACCAAATAAGCATGGATTAGTCTTGGGTAATAACATCATCAATACCCCTTATTGCTGTAGCCCCAACATCGGTACACAGAAGAAGGGCTGCGGGATGGTGGCAAGTAGCCCACAGCACACCAACAACCAACGGGCGATTGGTGTGCGAGGACTACTGCCAAACAGCCCGAACAAAAGCCGAAATTGGTTTTATTGATCACAGCCCCAATTTATTCCTGCTCTTCATGTGTACAAACAAATTTTTTTATGCATTTGTGCTCACCCTTTGTCTTATTGGTTTAGGACAAAAAGGGTGGGCGCATCCAATGCCCAACTCTGCACTAGCCTTGCGGGTAGAAGCTATCGGTATACATTTGACCCTTGCTATGCCCCTCAGCGAACTTACACCTGCCTTGGGTAAAGAATTGAAGGAAAACAGTCCTTTAACGGGGCAAGATACAGCCCTACTGAAACGCTATGTATTAACGCACTTGCACGTAACTAACAGCAACCTCATAAATGCCCCTATACACATTACCCAAATTGCCCTGACCAATACCAAAGATTCGATAAGGGGAATATATGGCGAAATAAGTGTAGAGGGAATGATTGAGGATGCTACTGCCTTACATTGGCCGTATATTACAATTTATAGCGACATTATTGTGCATCAAGTACCCAATCATGCAATGATGGTAACATTGGTACAAGCATGGTCTACCCTCACGAAGCCATCCGCTCCGCAAGCAGCAGGAATGATACAATTGGATATTCCTACGGGAAAAATTTTTCCTTTGCAGGTAATGCTTACCTCACTCAATTGGCAAGAAAATGTTTGGCGCATGCTACAATTGGGCATACAGCATATTGCAGCGGGTGCCGATCATTTAATGTTCTTGTTATTGCTGCTATTAACCGCCCCTTTGCGACAAAATAAGCAGAATTGGAACATACATGGCGGAACGGCTTATAGTTTGCGGCGGTTGCTGTACATGGTTACTGCCTTTACGCTAGGTCATTCGCTCACTTTGCTAACAGGTGGTTTGGGTTGGCAACCAATTGCAAGCAAATGGATAGAAGTAGCAATTGCCGTTTCGATATTGGTATCGGCAGTCCACGCATGGCGCCCCGTTTTTTTTGGCAAAGAAACCTGGATTGCCGCAGGGTTTGGCCTTGTGCATGGCATGGCATTTTCGGGAAGTTTGTTGCATTTACAATTGCCTACATGGCAACTTGTACTCAGCATTGCTGCATTTAATATAGGCATAGAATTGATGCAACTTGCTGTAGTATTGCTCACTACACCGTGGTTACTCATCATTAGTAAATACCATGCCCATACGTATGTATTGGTAAGAAAACTGCTTTCGGGGTTTGCAGCGTTGGCTGCCTTGGGTTGGATATTTGAGCGCATCACTAATACCCCCAACATCATTAGTAAGTGTAACAACCACTTGGTAGAATGGGCACCTCTTTTACTAAGTAGCCTCATTGTATTAGCAATCACAGTGTATTTGTTAAATAAAAGCCGGTCATCCTCCAAAAAATAGAGATTATGCTACAAAAGATTTTTTCAGTGGCACTGATATTACTAAGTATCAACACAGTTGCCCAACCACCTATGCGCAAAGCCCCAATTGAATCGATTAATAGAAAATGGCTCAATTTGCCCTATGCCAATCAATCTACAAGTCAACAACTCGATATTTATTTACCCGATACTGGCAAAGGTCCCTTTCCGGTGATCATCAGCATTCATGGTGGCGGATTTATGTTTGGTGATAAACAAGATGGACAATTATTACCGATGCTAACCGGTTTGAAACATGGATACGCTGTTGTTTCAATCAACTACCGACTAAGTAGAGAAGCTATTTTTCCTGCACAAATCAATGATGTAAAAGCGGCCATTAGGTTTCTTAAAGCCAATGCAGCAAACTATCAGCTCAATAAAGAAAAAATAGCCCTTTGGGGAGGCTCGGCGGGCGGACACCTTGCGGCACTTGCCGGAACCACTTTTAGTAAAAAAGCGTTGGAAGATTCTACCCAAGGCAATGCGTTGGAAAATAGTGCTGTGCAAGCGGTAGTTGACTGGTTTGGGCCTATTCATTTTGGTACAATGGACGACCAATTTGCCACATCGGGAAAAGGGAATCCCAATCACAACAATGCCTCCTCTCCCGAGTCTAAACTATTGGGTATACCGGTATCGCAAGCGGCTAGCTTGGTAGCTAAAGCAAATGCAGCAAACTATATTGATGCCCAAACTCCGCCGTTTTTTATTCAACACGGCAAAAACGACCCGATGGTACCAACAGAACAATCCCTGTATCTTTACGAACAATTGCTACCGGTTTTGGGTAAAGACAAAGTAACCTTATCGCTACTTGACAACGCAGGCCACGGAGGAAGAGCCTTTGAAGCAGCAGCTAATATTCAACTGGTTTTGCAATTTTTAAATACACATTTGCATACCCCATGATACCCCTACAAAACGTGAACATTTCGAAAAAATGGATGCTAGCTTATGCCTGCACAGGCAGTTTTTTGCTGATCCTCAATATAGTGATGCTCACGTTTAACCATTGGGGACAACCGGTGTTTGCTTTGAAAATATTGGATGCCATCACTTTATGGGTGCTTGCAAGTATGGTTTTATATGTCAGTTTGTTTTTGAGCATTCAATGGTTTCGGCTGCCACGTAAGCAACAAATGGTTTTGCTACCACTTGCCTATTTGGTATTATCGCTCATTAGTATTGCTATTCATTACCCTGTTTGGAAGTTTACTGGACAATTATTTATTCCTGCTTATGTACGCGACGAGTTTATCCGCAACCTGTTTATGTTTGCCATAAGTTATGCAGCCTCTTATGTGTACGTTCATTATAAAGAAAAAAAAGCGTTGGAACAGGCGTATGCACAACTCAAAAACGAACATTTGAACAGTCAGGTTGCAGCACTGACCAATCAAATCAATCCCCACTTTTTCTTCAATACCTTAAACACGTTGAGTGGTTTGGTGCGCGAAAACCCGGAAAAAAGCGAGCATTTTATCGATAATTTTTCTTTGGTGTTTCGGTATATTTTAGATATCCAAGAAAAAAAAACAGTGCCGCTGAACGAGGAATTGGCATTTGCACGCAACTATGTGTACTTACTCAAAGTTCGCTTTGAGGAAAAATTACAGGTTCAGTTTCACAATACTGACAATGTGCACCAACAAGTACCCGCATTGTGTACCCAATTGTTGATAGAAAACGTGATTAAACACAACAAAACCAGTAGTTTACACCCGGTTCATTTGCACATTTCGGTAGATAGTCAATATTTAATTATTGCCAATACTTACCAGCCGTTTGCTAATGCAAATGTGGGGGGCATTGGCCTAAACAATTTGCGTCAAAGATGCTTGCTGCTTTGCGGAAAAGCAATAGAAATAGTACAGGAAAACAATTTGTTTATCGTAAAAGTGCCCCTAATAAATTAGTTAGTTATGCTGCACGTTGTATTAATTGAAGACGAACGTATTGCCCTGCGCAAACTTAAAAACCTACTATTACAAATAGCGCCGCAAATACAAATTGTGGCCGAATTAGAATCGGTAGAAGAAGCAAACATTTGGTTTCAACAGCAGGAAAATAAACGCATCGATCTCATTTTTTCCGACATCCAATTATCTGATGGACTATCGTTTGAAATTTTTGAGCAGTTGCCGCATTTTATCCCCGTTATTTTTACAACGGCTTACGACGCTTATTCGTTAAAAGCATTCAAACAGAATGGTATCGATTATTTATTAAAGCCGTTACAAACTACCGAAGTAACAGCAGCACTAAACAAATACGCTGCATCGCAACAACATTATACGCAAACACAATTGTTGCAACTAAAACAGCAACTGATGCCACCAACCGCGCCTGCTACAGTACAATTTTTGGTTCACTTTAGGCACCAAATTATTCCGCTTGCGGCAAACGACATCAGTTGTTTTTTTACCAAAAATCAGTTGGTATATGCCCAACACCAACAAATAGCATATGCAATAGACCAAACCCTCGACGACATTCAACAACAACTTCCGGCTGCTTGTTTTTTTAGGGCTAACAGGCAGTTTATTATTCACCAACACCATATACAACACTTAACGCCGGGCATTAATGGCAAACTACATGTAAGCATCCAGCATTTTTCCGAAAGCATTGTTATTAGTCGCGAAAAAGCCCCCGCGTTTAAATTGTGGTTACAAGGAAAAAAACTAACCGGTACACTTAATACCATCAACTAACCTTCCGCTACCAATATACGGCTACACAGTAGCCTTTTTTTGATGTATGAGCCAAAGGCTAGTACTACTATTGTGCACCATTGGCGTTGGCACCATTCAACTAATGGATTTCTATGTTACTACTTCGCACTACAAGCTTTTCCATTCCCGTTATCTTGTAGTGCCAACTTGAAATTGGAATGCTTTGTGCTATCGGCTACCTACGTCAACAACAACAATCTCAATTCTATTCGGCCAACTATCCTATTGGATAATTGTTACTTGCTATAGCATTTGACATTTTCCTGTTAGTATTCTAACAAGCACCCGTTATTTTTGCATCCAATGAATTATAGCGAAACTGTAGCCTATTTATACACCCAATTACCCATGTTTACACGAGTGGGCGGCGCAGCCTACAAGGGCAGTTTGGAGAATACTATTGCCATGTGTAATGCCCTCGGTAATCCGCAACATCAATTTAAAAGCATACATGTTGCAGGCACCAACGGCAAAGGCAGTACTAGCCACATGCTTGCAGCTATTTTTCAAACGGCGGGTTACAAAACCGGTTTGTATACAAGCCCGCATTTATACGATTTTAGAGAACGCATCAAAATAGATGGTGCGCTGTGTCAAGAATCATTTGTGGTAGATTTTGTGGCTCAAATCCAGCCCCTCATTATTAGCTTACAACCTTCTTTTTTCGAAATTACGGTAGCTATGGCATTTGCCTATTTTGCTGCGCACAAAGTAGATATTGCCGTTATTGAAGTAGGTATGGGCGGCAGGTTGGATAGTACCAATGTTATTTTACCGCAACTGTGCATCATTACCAATATTGGGTACGACCATATGCAGTTTTTAGGCAACACATTACCCCTCATTGCAGCCGAAAAAGCAGGTATTATCAAACCCAAAACGCCGGTCATTATCAGCGAATACTTACCTGAAACGCGCCTAGTATTTGAGCAAGTGGCTGCCCAAAACCAAGCCCCAATTGTATTTGCATCAGATGAATGGCAAATGGTTAATCACCAATATGTACCTCCCTATGCACAATGGCAAATTAAAAAAGGCAACCAATTTTTGGAATACCATTTGGATTTGTTAGGATTGTATCAAGCACACAATCTGATTGGCGTATTGGCTGCGGTAACATTTCTGAACCAAAATGGCTGGCATTTATCCGCACAAACCGTAACAACGGCACTGCAACAAGTAAAAAAAACTACCGGACTTTGTGGCAGATGGGATGTGTTGCGCGCCCATTCCCCGCTTATCATTGCCGATGTGGGGCATAACGAAGCGGGAATAGCTCAAATAGTTTACCAACTCAAACATACTCCTTACAAAAGGTTACACGTGGTATTGGGGATGGTTAAGGACAAAGCAATTGACAAGGTATTGGCCTTATTGCCACAAGCTGCCGTTTACTATTTTACACAAGCAGCCATACCAAGGGCGTTACCGGCTACCGAACTGCAAGAACAAGCAATGCCTTATGGTTTAAAAGGACATCATTATACCATAGTTCAACATGCGGTACAAGCTGCGGTAGACAATACAGAACAAGGCGATTTGGTTTTGATTTGTGGCAGTTTTTTTATTGTTGCAGAAGTTGACCTTGCCGCTATTCAGTTTAAAGATGTTGCCAATCCTTTACCTGCTGCACAATCAAAGTAGCCGCTTTTTCCGAAGCTGTTCCATCTTGCGAAAGCAACTGTTTTAGTTGCCTATATTGATTTTGTAGCTGTTGCTGTTGTGGCGAATTTTCTAACAGTTCCTGTAATGCTTGTACCAAGTTGGGGGTATTTAATGCGTCCTGAATCAACTCCTTCACCACCAACTGATTCATAATTAAATTCACCAAACTAATAAATTTAATTTTTACCAATCGCTTACCTATGCTATAGCTTATGGCACTGGTTTTATAACACACCACTTCCGGAACGCCTAGTAACGCTGTTTCTAACGTTGCCGTTCCACTTGTTACCAAAGCGGCTTTGCTATGGCGCAATAAATGATAGGTTTTGCCTTGAATTAAGGTTACGTTTTGGTATTGTTCTAAAAAAGGGGCATAAAATTCTGCTGCTTGACCGGGTGCTTGCGCTACAGCAAATTGGTATTGAGGAAAATGGGCACATACACCCAACATAATGGGTAACTTTTTTGCAATTTCTTGTTTGCGGCTACCTGGCAAAAGTGCAATCACCGGCAACGGATTGGCTAGCAATGCCGGCAAGGGTTGCAAGGGTTCGTTTAAACAAGCATCCACTACTTCTACCAAAGGGTGTCCAACATATGTAACCGGCCAATTCCATTTGTCTGCAAAATAGGCTTTTTCAAATGGGAGTATTACAAGCATCACATCTATGCATTGTTTCATACTAACTACTCTATTGGCTTTCCATGCCCATACCTGTGGCGATATATAATAAATAACACGAAGTCCATTTTGTTTTGCCCATTTGGCTATCCGTAAGTTAAAACCCGGATAGTCGATCAGTATCAACACATCGGGGCGATAAGTAGCAATATCGGCTTTGCATAGCTTAATGTTTTGCAAAATGGTGGGTAAATTTTTGACTACCTCAGCAAAACCCATAAATGCCAAATTGCGATAGTGCTTTACCAAGGTTGCACCTGCTTGCTGCATCAAATCGCCACCCCAACAACGGATATCGGCTGCTGTATCTTGTATATGCAACTGTTTAATTAAATTGCTACCATGCAAATCGCCACTTGCTTCTCCGGCAATGATGTAATACTTCATGCTTATAAATTAACTACCGTAATTGGGCTTTATGGAGTGCAAAATACAAATTAGGTATTGCATACTTTCAAAAAGATATACTAGGCGTACTAGCAACAGGTGTTACTGAAACATTTGCCCAACAAAAAACGCATTGCCACGTTGTACATTTGCCAATCATTGCCGGCTAGTAAGAACCTTTGTATAGAGCCACTTTCAAGTATTTGCACAACCAACTAAAACAACCCATTATGTATACCGTATTGATAACAGGTGGAACCGGACTTGTAGGTACACAATTAACCACATTGCTCTTGCAAAAAGGATATAAAGTAATCATACTTACTAGGCAAATTTCAGCGGCACCAAGCCGGCATCCCCAATTGGAATATGCCCTTTGGAACGTGGAAAAACAACAAATTGACACGAATGCAATAGCAAAGGCCGATTGTATAGTACATCTTGCCGGCGCAGGTGTAGCCGATAAACGTTGGACCAAACAACGCAAACAAGACATTGTCAACAGCCGAACACAAAGCAGTGCGCTATTGGTACAAGCGCTGCAAACAACCCAACACCATGTTAAAGCAGTCATTAGTGCGTCGGCTATTGGATGGTATGGAGCCGATACCAATGAAAGTAAACAACACGGTTTTACAGAAGATGCATTGGCCGACACGGCTTTTTTAGGGAACACTTGTGCACAATGGGAAGCAAGTATTGCGCCGGTAACTCAACTTGGTATCAGACTAGTTTGGCTACGTACCGGCATTGTATTATCGCCCGAAGGTGGTGCTTTAAAAGAGTTTTTAAAACCCATAAAAATGGGCGTTGCAGCCATTTTAGGAAATGGCAATCAAGTCATTAGTTGGATTGGTATACACGACTTATGCAACATGTTTTTGTTTGCAATAGAAAATACTGCCTTACATGGCGCTTACAATGCAGTAGCACCGGGGCCTGTAAACAATAGACTACTTACGCTTGAGTTAGCTAAAAAGATCAGGGGGCATTTTTTTATTCGCATGAGTGTGCCTGCATGGATACTTAACTTCATTTTGGGAGAAATGAGTATAGAAGTATTGAAAAGTGCTAATGTAAGCTGCGACAAGATAAAAAATGCAGGATTTCAATTTGTAACGCCAAGCATACAAACATATTTAACGAAAACATTCTAACTGGAAAAATAGAGAAGTGAACGTATGGGAAAATTGCGTTAGGGATTGAAACGGTTACCCCACAGCAGCCAATCCTGCTAAGGTTGGCTGCGAGGAGTAAAAGTGAAAAGCCCGACCCCCAAAGGGGTAACGCCCTAGTAATAGTTATGCAAGCGCTGCTGCTACAATATGGTTATTGGTTGCAAATAAGTTTTCGGGCAATTGGATACTGCTAATCAGTTGGTCTTCCAACAATTGTGCAAACGTTTCAAAATATACAATCACATCGTTACGTACATTTCTTTTTAGCCATCTAAATCCACCCGGCAAAGCAGCAAGTACGGTTTTATCTTCCAAATATTCCAAGTTATGAATATCGGTTGGCGTTAAACCAAGATTTTGCAACTTACTAAGCAGTAGGTTTACAGGTGCATTGGTAACCGGACAAAAATCTTCTGCCAATTCTGTCCATTCGCCAATGCCTGTTTGGGCGTAGGTTAAAATTTCTTTATCAGAAAGTTGGGTAACAACTTGCAATAAATTGCCACAATTGCAAGTGCCATGGTTTCCCCAAGCATAAGGTGCTCCGTTTTGCAACCTTTGTGCAGTTATGCGCAGGGCTTCGATAAGTGGTAAATTGGGATGTGCCATAACGTGATTGTTTTAGTAATTTAACAAAAAATGAGGAATATGGTTGCAGGAAAAAAAAGGAACTGTAACTATATATATATTTGTATAGCTGCCATATAAATAGTACTGCTTGTTATGACTCAATCTTCTAAAAAAGCGCTGCAATTTGTTGCGTTTATTGGTATTGACATTATTGCCTTTATGGTGTTGTATGCCATTTGCGCATTTATACTTGCACGAATTCCGGTTGGGGGAAATCAGGCAGCAAATAAAGAAGTAGCTATTTACATAAAAACCAACGGAGTACACACCGACTTAGTAGTACCCATACAGTCAAGTGCTAAAAATTGGGCAACAAATTTTTACTTCGCACATACAGGTATTAAAGATTCGGCAAATTATCAATATTTAGCATTTGGATGGGGCGATAAAGGATTTTATTTAGAAACACCCACTTGGAATGATTTAACCTTACGAGTGGCATTAAGGGCCGCCTTTGCATTAAGCACAACCGCCATACATGCTACCTTTTATAAAAGTATACAAGAAGGCAGTTCTTGCAAAAAAATAAACATCAGTAAAGAACAGTATTTGAAATTAATAACCTATATTGAGCGAAGTTTACAATTGAGTAAGGATGGGAAACCCATTTACATTCACACAACGGCCAATTACGGAATTACGGATGCTTTTTACGAAGCAAAAGGCAAGTACAGTTTGTTACACACTTGTAATACTTGGGCAAACGGAGGACTAAAAGCGTGTGAACAAAAAGCCTGTTTTTGGACACCATTTGACACGGGAATATTTTTATTATACAATAATTAATCGTTTATGAATCAAAAACCTTCGGGAGCATTTGTAGCAGCGGCTTGGATAGCATTTGGAACAGGAGCTATTGGCTACATTATTGGCTTGTGGCGAGCACAGATGTTGCTCAACGAAAAAGGCTATTATTTTACTGTACTCATGTTTGGTTTGTTTGCAGTAGTATCGTTACAAAAAAGTGTGCGTGATCGGCTTGAGGGATTGCCGGTAACAGATTTGTACTATGGTATCTGTTGGTTTGCTACACTTTTGTCTATTGTATTGCTTTCTGTTGGTTTATGGAATGCGACTATTTTACCTAGCGAAAAAGGATTTTACGCCTTCGCTTTTTTACTGAGTTTATTTGGAGGTATTACTGTTCAAAAAAATATCCGGGATGGGCAAGATAAGGATGCACATCAAAGCAATAATGGGTAATAATTTTGACTATAAATAGTATCTATTTTTACCTATCCTACACTTTCTTTAACATTCACCACCCAAATAAAAGTCGGCTGCCCGAAACATTGAGAGCAGCCGACTTTTTTGTTGGGCTGGCTATACAACTGAAAAAATTTGGGTACTTTTTGCATACCGCTAAATAAAAATAGGCATAAAAAAAGGCTACATAAAATGTAACCTTTTAGTTGAATGTGACCGCGTTAGGATTCAAACCTAAAACCTTCTGATCCGTAGTCAGATGCTCTATTCAGTTGAGCTACGCAGCCATTCGTCATTAACGGGTTGCAAATATAAACACCATTAATGAATTAACAAAATAGTTTTGTAAAATATTTGCAAATACTGCGGAATACCAATAGGCATTTCCGCAGTATTGTATCCAATTCAATTAAATATCAATTGCTTCACCATAAGCCGCGGCAGTAGCTTCTTTAAATGCCTCGCTCATTGTAGGATGCGGATGTACTGCATTTAAAATTTCATGAGCGGTGGTTTCTAATTTACGAGCCACAACAGCTTCCGCAATCATTTCAGTTACATTAGCACCAATCATGTGTGCACCAAGCAACTCGCCATATTTAGCATCGTAAATAACCTTAACAAAACCTTCGGTTGCACCTGCTGCACTTGCTTTTCCGCTAGCAACAAATGGAAACTTACCCACCTTTATTTCATAACCAGCATCTTTTGCAGCTTTTTCGGTCATGCCAACGCTAGCAATTTCCGGCGTACAATAAGTACAGCCTGGTATATTACCATAATCCATCGCTTCAGGTAAATGATGCCATTTCTTTTCGTTGTAACCAATAAACTCAGCCACATTTACGGCTTCTTTTCCTGCTACGTGTGCTAATGCCTGACCTGGAGTGGCATCGCCTATAGCGTAAATACCTGCTACATTGGTTTGCCCGTATTTGTCAACAATAACTTTACCTTTTTCGGTTTTAATACCCAATTCTTCTAATCCAATATTTTCGATATTGGCTACCACACCAACTGCACTCAATACTACATCGGCTTCTAACACTACGGTGCTACCATCTTGTTTTTTTACAGATGCTTTAACGCCTGCACCTGTGGTATCTACACTTTCTACAGAGGAGTTGGTCAGTATTTCGATACCGCTTTTCTTATAGTTCTTTTCTAACTCTTTAGATACATCTTCATCTTCTACCGGCACAATACGTGGCAAATATTCCACAATAGTTACTTTGGTAC
>JAIXOS010000140.1 GCA_027486695.1 Chitinophagaceae bacterium
ACATCAAAAGCATTCATGGCTTCAAATTTGCAAATATGATCCAAGCCATTCAGGGCGGCATTGCTATTTGCCTGCGCAACGGCTTGTTCGCTAATGTCTAGTCCAAGCACCGATTTTGCACCGTAGTGTGCTGCATGAATTTCAAACGTACCCGTATAAGTAAACGCACCAAGTACATCGGCACCTTTTACAATGTGTTGAATGGCCCGTCTATTGTCTTGCTGATCTAAAAAGTAACCTGTTTTTTGGCCATTTTCTATATCAACATAAAACTTCAAGCCGTTTTCTTCAATAACAATTTTGGTATCAAAGGGGGCTGTTAAAAAGCCTTTTTGTTGTGGTAAACCTTCTAATTCACGTACCGGCACATCGTTGCGCTCGTAAATGCCCTTGGGCGAAAACAGTTGTTCCAATGCTGCTACAATAGCCGGTTTCCATTGATCCATGCCTAGCGACAGTGTTTGCAACACAAAATAATCGTTGAATTTGTCTATCACCAATGCCGGCATATAATCTGCCTCACCAAAAATCAGTCGGCAATTGTTCGTATAACCCAACTTTTGCCGATACTGCCATGCTTGCTGAATGCGTCGGAAAAAAAATTGCTCGTCTATCGTCTCTTGTTTCCGCGTTAACAAGCGCACCAATATTTGCGATTGCGGATTGATATAACCGCGTCCACAATATTTATTATCAAAATAATATACGTCCACCGTATCGCCGGGAGCTACCAAACCTTCTATTCTTTCTACTTCATTTCCATATATCCAAGGGTGTCCATTGGCAATGCGCAGTGCAATCTTGCGCTTCAAAAAAACTTTTGTCATGCTGCAAATATAGAGGTTAGCCACGTATAGCCCACGAATGCATGGTAGATAACAAACCTTTCCCCTTTGCATATTAGGGGCTGTAGGCATAAGCAACGCTTAAGCAGCCTATATCCGGCTGCGTTGGGCTCCGCTATCGCTCCGGTACGCACCTTGGCAGGATGCGCACCAAGCCCGTTGCATCCGGCAGCCCAATGTCATTTAGTTAAGTGTATTAGATGTTGTTTCTGTAATTTTTTTGAGTTTGATGCTTTCCATATCTGCGTTTAGAAGTTTTTTTTCTTTCTACATTTCTGTTGCTTCTTATTGGTTCTGTAAACTGTTTAAAAGCGATGGCCATTTCCCACAATACCTTTTTTAGTTGTTGGGTGTAAAACAATTGAAGGACTTTTTCTTTAAAGGCGTGCATGGAAGCACTATAATTTATTTGTCGGTCATATTTGCTTTGCTTATTCTCTTTTTTAAGCATTGATTGAGCTTGACCAGCTACAATGCTATGTATGTTTGCAGCGATAAAAGTGGCAAAAAAATCCTGCTCGATACCTTGTAACAGGTGACTGCTATAGTTTTCGAGTTGTAATAAATTCTTTTCCCTGCCAATAGCTGTTTCTATACCCCATCTTTGCCGGTATAACCACTTCAGCTCTTCGTTACTTATTTTTTTGGTATCGGTCAGCGAAGTTATCAAGACTTCCACTGTACCATTGGGTAATTTTATCTTTTCCACTCTCAAAGTGATACCCGTATCCTTGGTTAGGATATAGCCATATGATCTTAGTACTTTCCTTGCGTTGTCGTCTGCATAAAAAGTAATCATTCGGCTTTTAGCCCCAGACGCTACAAAGGCTTTAATACTATTGGAAAAATCCAGTTTGCATCTAGCAATGAACGCTTTGGGCGTTTCGCAGCTTTGAAGCAAAAAGAATAAAGTAAAGGACGGAAAACCTCTGTCAAACAGCGTCAAGCTATTGTCAGGAATCGCATCAACCCAATCATAGGCACATTTACGTTCGGAGTTTTCCATACTCAGCATGGCTACTTTTAGCGTGATATTGTTGAGTACATCATACATTTTCATGAATCGGCATAATGGGTAGCTACCATACTTGTTGCGCGCCCCTTTATATACACTGTTCGCTTCTTGACTACTGATTAAAAAGGCGGTTGAACCATCGATAGCAAGCAGTTTATAGCCATTCCATAGTTGGACATGGTCGCCCAATTCGTAATAAATAGTTCCTAAATACTCCAGTAGATACTTAAACCAGCCGCTATGTATTTGATGGCGTCGTTGGGAAAAAGCGCCTTTGGTAAACTGCTGCTCAACAGGTATCTGTAGCTGCGAAAAAAACAGCTTCAACTCTACCTGCAATGACTTTTTGAGTAGGTTCAATATCAAATAGGTTACGGTATTGAAGGAAAGCTTCCTATGTCGGCTAAATGCTTTAGAGTCGGTCAATACTAAAGAGCGTAACGACGCTGTTCGACCAACCGTTTCTATTAAATCAATAAAACGACTGATAACCCTTACATTTGATGGTGCCATTAGAATAGAATGATGTTGTTGTGATGAATAACAAAGTTCTAACTCTAATGGCTTTTTTGATGGCTTTTCCCTTAACTAAATGACATTGGTGTGCAGCCTGCCGAGGGTGGTAAAGTAGCGAAAAATATCAACCAACCCACTTACAATAGCGGATCTGCGGTATTGTTAACGGCTACAGCCAATCCGGGTTATGTGTTTGATTCGTGGAGTGGCGATGCCAACGGAAGCAGCAATCCATTATCCGTATTAATGACGGCCAATAAAAACATCACTGCCAATTTTACCATCCAATTAGGGGCAGCAAGTTTGTTCGGGGCTTTTGGAGGCAGTGCGGGTATTACCAACCAAGGTATCAATACCCAAATTAATAATGGCGGAATTGGCACTACAGCAGTGGCTACGTTGATTACGGGATTTCATGATGGGTTAACCAACGATGTGTATACAGAAACTCCCTTAAATATCGGCAAGGTATCAGGCGGTATTTTTGCTGCGCCACCATTTCCGGGTACAGCAGCAAATGCACTAAGTGCGCAGCAAGGTTTGCTTGATGCTACAACTGCCTATAATAGCCTTTCGCCATCGGTATTGATAGGCGGCAGCGACCCTAATGCGGGCGAACTTGGGGGGCTTACACTTGCTCCGGGTATTTATCGCTCGGCAAGTGGCACTTTTGGCATTACTGCGGGCAATTTAACCCTGGATGCACAAGGCGATCCGAATGCAAGATGGGTGTTTCAATGCGCTACCTCGCTTACCGTAGGCATTGCAGGGCCAGCCGGTGCCAAAAGTGTTGTATTGATTAACGGAGGATTGCCTAAGCATGTATTTTGGTATGTTGGCAGTGCTGCTACCATTAATGGCGCAGGTGGAGGCGTTATGTCGGGCACTATTATTGCCACATCGGGCATTACTTTTTCTACAGCAGGCAATACAGTGCAAACTGTTTTAAATGGTCGCGCTATTTCGTTGTTAGCGGCTGTTACCATGGTCAATACCACCATCAATAATCAATAAACCTCCTGTCGGTAAGCCAATAATTTATTACCCTAGGCATACCAATCAACCATTATCCATTACTTTAAAAATAGAAATTATGTTACGATTAATCAAATTCAACAAACCATTTTTGTTCGTGGTACTTATGTGGTGCGGATTGATTTCAATAGCTCAAACGCAAACGAGATTAAAACCCAAATGGTGGTTTGGCGAATCGGGTGGGGTAAATATGAACCGATATAGGGGCACTACACAGCAATTATCTAACAATTTGCTGATACCAACGGCTTTTCATAAAGGCAGTGGAATTAAACCTTATCTTTCTGTTTTAACAGAATATCGCCCCGGAAAATACTGGGGTGGAGCGCTCAATGTTTCGTACGATAATAGGGGCGGCAAGTTTGATGCGGTAACAGCCCCCTGTAATTGTCCGGCAAATTTACGTACCGATATTAGTTATTTGTCGGTAGAACCCAGTGTACGCTTAGCACCTTTTGGGTCGGCTTTTTATGTGTTTGCAGGGCCGGTAATAAGTTTCAATGTAGCTAAATCGTTTACTTACACGCAGGAAAAACAAGTCGATCAAACAGCCAACCTCAGTGGAGTACGCAGTACCATTGTATCGGTGCAGGCTGGCACTGGCATTGACATTCCCTTATCATCCAAGTTGGCTACTACCCAAATGACGCTATCACCTTTTGCCGCTTTTGTGTCAGATTTAGGGCAACAGCCTAGAAATGCCGAAAGCTGGTCCGTGTATACCATTCGTGCGGGTTTGGCTTTGAAATTTGGATTGGCTACAAGACCCATATTGCCTTTGGAAAAGCCAGCATCTGAAGTGGTATTTGTACCGGTGCCCGCCGCTAAAGAAGTACAATTTAGTGTAAGGGCTCCAAAAGTGGTGCCCAAAAGTAGATTTGTAAAAGAAACATTTCCGCTGCGCAACTCTGTTTTTTTTGATATGGGCTCTAATCAAATACCCAGCCGATATGTGCTGTTAGATACGGCCGCCGCCGCCGCTTTTCATGAAAACTTATTGCAAACTAACCCATCTATTAGTCAAGCAAATGGGCGTTCGGCTAGGCAATTAGCAGTTTACCACAACATTTTAAACATCAAAGGCGATCGCTTGAGGTTAAATCCCAAAAGCAGTATTGCCTTAATTGGTTCGGCAGATAAAAATCCGGAAGAAGGCAAACTGATGGCTGAAAATGTAAAACAGTATCTGGTATCGGTATTTGGCATTGAACCCTCTAGGATTACCACTAAAGGGCAAGCTAAACCTAACATCCCTTCGGAACAACCCGGACATACCACCGATTTGGAATTATTGAAACAAGGTGATAGAAGGGTAGACATTGAAAGTACGTCACCTGAATTACTGTTGTTAGTTGGAGGGAAATCGGTACCCTTTTTACGACCTGTACAATTGTTGGGGGCGCAGATTGATCCCTTGGATAGCCATGTGGTGTTTACGGTAGAAAATGCAGAACAGTTACTAAAATATTGGTATGTAAACATTACCGATGAAGCCGGCTTGGAACAGCAATACGGACCATATACGGGTAACAAAGCCACAATACCGGGCAATATTATTTTGGGAAACCAAGCTAGTGGTAACTACAAAGTGCAATTGATTGCTACTACAACCAAAGGATTAACGGTTAAAAAAGAAAGTACTGTTAGTTTATTACAAGCAAACAATGCCGGTCAAGAGGGATTACGGTATAGTATATTGTTTGATTTTGATAAAATAAAATCTATTGAGGCATATGAAAATTTCTTGACCGATGTAGTAGCACCTTTAATTGCAGACAGTGCGATGGTTTTGGTTCATGGACACACCGATATCATTGGAGAAGCTTCGTATAATCGCAATCTATCCGAACAACGAGCCGGTAGAGCACAGCAGGTTTTGGAACGTGCTGTGTTGGCCATGGGAAAAAGCGGTGTAAAATTTGATGTTTTTGGATTTGGGGAAGACGAGCGTATGTCGCCCTTTGAAAATGTATTAGTGGAGGAACGTTTTTACAATCGTACGGTAATTATTGACATCGTGAATAATTTTCATTAAAATAGTTGCTGAATAAAACGGTAACAATGTGCTGACTAGACTATACGTTAAGATAATGACATTTTACACGTAGCGAAAAGCAGCACAATGTTTTTAAAGCTGAAGGGCTCCGGGATGGTGGCAAGTAACCCACAGCGCACCAACAACCAAAGGGCGATTGGTGCCGAGGATTACTGCCAACCAGCCCCAACTACTGTACCACAAGGAGCCTAAAGCAGACAGCCCCCGATTTTAAAAATAGGAAACTACTGTAAGTACGATACAGCTAAAATGCAAGCAGGATACTACAACATTTATCGAGTGGTATTTTTTTGTCGGGCTATAAAAGCGGCAAAAGCAACATGCTGCGCCAATTGTTCCATTGCAATGGCCATTCGTTCAATTGCTTGCTTTTGAGAAGCAAACATCCAATCGAGCCACTTTTTTTGTTCCCCTTCGGGTAGCGAATAAAAAAAGTTGGCCGCATCGGAATCCAATGTCAGGCTGTCGGCAAAGTCTTGCGGAATGTGCATACCCGATTCGTCTAGGTACAACACCACGTTAACCGAATCGCCAGCCTGTTTGCCAATTTGCTTACGAATAGCGGCTTTTACCGGTAAAAAAAGGCTGCCATTACCCATAGGCATTAAATGGTATTGCGCAATAGCATAATTGTCAATGTTGCCACAAACTTTTACCCAACCAAAAGGGTTTTGCTTATTAACGGGTACTTCGGGGAGTTCGGCATAAGTCCATCCGCCCTTGCCCGAAAATTTTTGCAATACGCATATTCTGTTGACCAAAGGCTGTGGCATAGTAGGGGTTGTTTTGTGTTAACGGTTAGCAGTAAAAGGCACTGTAGGCAAAGTGACCAACGTACATTATAAAGGAGGTTGTTGAATAAAGTGCAAGTTGCGTTGTATGCCGGCAAACTTGGCTCGCTTAAGGGGTGAATGTTGAAAGAGTTTACCAAAAGCCGTTTCGGTCAGGTTATTCCAATCGGCTAGCGAAAATTCGAGAATAGGCTGCAACGGAGCAAAAGCCGGCTCGGCATGTGGCGATGCAAATCGATTCCAAGGACATACATCTTGGCAGGTATCGCAGCCAAACATCCAATTGTCAAATTGTCCTCTAACTTGGTTAGGAATGAGCAACTCCTTTAATTCAATCGTGAAATAGCTGATACATTGGCTACCATTAATTTCTTTATTAGGTAAAATGGCATTGGTAGGGCACGCATCTATACACTTGGTGCAGGTACCACAATAATTGGTAGCAAAAGGCGCATCGTATTGCAAAGGAATATCAATAATCAGGGTAGCAATAAAAAAAAATGAGCCACTTTTTTTGTGAATCAGGTTGCCATTCTTACCCACCCAACCCAATCCGCTTTGTACGGCCCAACTACGTTCCAATACAGGGGCACTGTCTACAAATCCCCTGCCTTGTATGTTGCCAATCTGTTGTTGTATTTGTTGCAGCAATGTTTTTAGTTGGCGGCGGATTACCTCGTGGTAATCGTGTCCATACGCATATTTGCTCACCTTAACTGCTTGATTGGTGGCCGTTTGTGTGGGAAAATAATTTTTCAGCAAGGTAACCACGCTTTGTGCGCCCGGAAACAAGCGTTGCGGATTGATGCGAAGGTCAAAATGATTTTCCATGTAATGCATTTGGCCGTGGTGGTTGCGCTGTAACCATTTTTCCAATCGTTTGGCATCGTCGGTGAGTTCTTTCGCTTGCGCAATACCGCAATAATCGAAACCCAATTGTTGGGCAGTTTGTTTTATAAAGCGCGTATTTGATTCCGTTTGCATAACAACTGTGGCCATAATGGGCGTGAAAGTATCTAATGTAGGGGTTTGTACCTATTCTAAGTGCAACTTATGAAAAAATCGGTGTACTACCGGAGCAACAAATATGCCGATGTTGGTAATAAAGGCCACGCCGCTAAAAAGGGCATAAAAAGCACTAAACAGTTTGCCCCAAGTGGTATTGATGGTTACCACCGGCCCCATACCGCTCAATATCATTGCCGCATTGTGTAAGGCATCTATCCAACTCATAGGGCCACCATAGCGGTAGCCTACTATGCCTAATAGCAGGCTAATCAGTAAAAAAAACAAAGCAATAAATGTGTTTTTCCAAAGGCGGGTAATGAATTTTTTCCGACTAGCCAAAGGCTGGCTTTTGTGTTCAAAAAAATAATGCATACGGGCTATTTTAAATGAAGCATTGTTAAAAAATATAGGGCAAGGTAGCAAAAGCCAATAGATAAAAATAGGCGTTCTTGGAGAGATGGTGGGGATTTGAATTGGTGAAAGCTTAGCGCATCCTTACCATCCTAATTATTCAACCACAATGTTGCTTTGTTTTCATGTGGCAAACAATTACTTATCGGCAAGTGGGAGATGGGTTGGGGCATGCTTGTAAATATTCAACGTATACTAGTTTGTAAAGCCATAAATTAACGTGTTTTCCTGAAGTAAAGTTGCAAATTGGTTTAATAACTCAAGCGTGGTAAAAGAAGTACTTACTCCGAGGGGTTTAAATACTTCTTTACTGCGGATTCGTTATTTTTTTATACGCACTCGGCTTTACTTTTTTCTTCTTCAAAAATACCCTATTAAAATAAGTAAGCGACTCGAAGCCCGATTCTGTAGCTATTACATTTACAGGCTTGTCAGTTTCTATTAGTAAATAGCAAGCATGCGCAATGCGTATATCATTGGTATAATCTGAAAATGTTTTACCACTCGTACGCTTAAAAAATTTGCAAAATGCACTTTCAGATAAATGAATTAATGCAGCAGCTTTCTCTAGCGATACTTGATGTGTAAACTCTTTTTGTACATACTGAAAAACTTGGTTAATGCGTTGCTGATTATCAGCCCCCTTAATGGGCTTGTACGTAGCAGAACTGATGTATTGAAACGGTGTTGAGGTTAACAAATGCAGTATCTGTAAAAAACATGCTAAACGTGGTAAGCCTTCGCAGTGAATGATTGTTTTTAGTAAAGCAGTCACACCTTCATCGCTCGATACAAATTCTAAGCCCCTATTGGCTTTGGCAAATAATTTTTCTACACTTTGCATTTCCGTAAATAAAAAAAGCTGCTGAATAAAGGCTTGGGAAAACTGAATAACAATGGCCCTGCAATGTGCGGCTTCTGTTTTGTCACTTACCCAAGTATGCGGTA
>JAIXOS010000476.1 GCA_027486695.1 Chitinophagaceae bacterium
CACACTTGATTGCTAATTCAAAATACATAGAGAAATAAAATCTATCCTTGCTGCCATAAAATCCAAGCACCTGTAAGTAGCATATTGAACAAAGCAAGTGGTACCAATTTTTTCCATCCTAAATCCATCAACTGATCATATCTAAATCTCGGTATTGTCCACCTAACCCACATGAAAACGAAAATAAAAATTACCGCCTTAGTAATTAAACTACCCAATTGTAACAATGCTAACCAATTGCCTAAGGTATCTTTTAAAGCTATATCATTTACAAAAGGAATATCGTACCCACCAAAGAACAAAGTTGCCATAATGACACTGCTGATAAACATATTGATATATTCACTAAACAAGTAGAAGCCTAATTTCATAGAGGAATATTCTTGGTGATAACCAAAATTCAGTTCGTTTTCAGCTTCAGGTAAATCAAACGGTGTTCGGTTACACTCTGCAAAAGCACACACGATGAAAATCAAAAAACCTAGCGGTTGGTATACTATATTCCAAAAATGACCCGGTGCCACCTGCTGTTCTACAATTGTTTTTAAACTTAAACTACCTGTTACCATAATTAAAGCAATGAGTGATAAACCCATAGCTAGTTCGTAACTGATTGCTTGACTAGCGCCACGTAATGCAGCCATTAAGGAAAATTTATTATTACTTGCCCAACCGCCAATCATAATGCCATAAACACCCATACTTACCACACCAAATACGTACAACATCCCTATGTTAACATCTGCAATTTGTAGGTCAACTGTGTGTTGTAATACTTCTATGGTTTTGCCCCAAGGCACAACGGCACAAGTCATTAAGGCTGCTGTCATTGCCAAACCGGGGCCTAGTATAAATAGTGCTTTATTAGAAGAATTGGGAATAATTTCTTCTTTTGTAATCAGTTTTAACCCATCGGCAAAAGGCTGTAAAAGGCCAAATGGCCCTGCCCTATTGGGTCCGGGACGATCCTGAAGAAGCCCGGCCACTTTACGTTCGGCGAAAGTTGTATACAAAGCTATACCAAGGCTACCGAATACTACGATAGCAATGAGTGTCAGTTTTTCGAAGAAAAAGAACCAATCAATAGAAAGTAATGTCATAAGCTATTTCCTAATTAGGAGATTTATGCTTTTCAATCAAAAAGCTAGTTATATACAAATGCCACCAGTTAAATTTGTACTATTTATTTATTAAAAACAGAACTTGTAGCTGCACCATTAATAGCACTCAACTCAACACTTGGTTTATTCACATCGCTGATATTGTGAATATCCATCAATAATTTTGGTTGTCTACCATCAAGCACTTTTTCGATTGTTTCTTGAGGCTTTTGTAGCCCTACATAATGCCCTTGCGAAATCACCGAATGTCGGTTAACATTTCGTGGTCCTTCAATCATCCAATCGCTTGTTTTCTTTTTTTCAAAACGGCAAGTATTGCATATCCAACCAGTTTTGCCGTCGGGCGTATCTTCTATCTCGCCCCATTCATCTTTTCTTGCTGTTACCCTAAATACCTCATCTCCTCTATTCCACAAGGTAACCCTACCACTACAAGTTGGGCAATCTCTATGAGCATCTAGTGGTTTTAAAAACCAAACCCTATTTTTAAATCGAAATGTTTTATCTGTCAATGCACCAACGGGGCAGACATCTATAACGTTTCCAATAAAATCGTTATGTAAGTTCTTTTCAATGAAAGTGGCTATTTGTGCATGATCGCCTCTATCAAGTACGCCATGTTCTCGCTTTTCTGTTAATTGATCGGCCGTAAATACACAACGATAACAAAGAATGCATCTCGTCATGTGCAGTTGGATATACTGCCCTAGATCGTATTTTTTGAATGTTCTTCTTTGAAACTCGTAACGAGTACCTTCTTTGCCATGCTCGTAACCTAAATCCTGCAAATGGCATTCGCCGGCTTGATCGCAAATAGGGCAATCGAGTGGGTGATTGAGTAATAAAAATTCTACTACGCCTGCTCGTGCATCTTTTACTTTAGGAGAAGTAATATTTTTCACTTCCATTCCATCCATCACAGTTGTACGACATGAAGCTACCAATTTGGGCATAGGCCTAGGATCTTTTTCTGAACCTTTGCTCACCTCCACCAAACATGTACGACACTTTCCGCCGCTTCCTTCAAGTTTACTATAAAAACACATTGCAGGAGGAGCCACATCGCCTCCTATAGAACGTGCCGCTTGCAAAACCGTAGTACCGGCGGGCACTTCTATCGTGATGTTGTCTATGGTTACCTTAAATAATTGTTGTTCGCTCATACAATTTCTATGCTGTTACTGGTACATGAATGGGATCGGCATAATGTGCTAATCCAAAATTTCGCGTTTGTGCTTCCTGTGCATGGGTAACATGCCATTCAAATTCGTCCCTAAAATGTCTAATTGCTGCTGCTACAGGCCATGCAGCGGCATCGCCCAAAGGACAAATTGTATTCCCTTCAATTTTTCTTTGTATATCCCAAAGAAGATCAATATCACTCATTTTACCTTCTCCTTTCTCCAATCTTAACAACAGCTTTTCCATCCAACCGGTGCCTTCACGGCAAGGGCTACATTGTCCGCAACTTTCATGACGATAAAAACGAGCCAATGTGTATGTATTTTTTACAATACACTGATCTTCGTCTAATATGATGAAACCTCCACTACCCATCATACTGCCTGTAGCAAATCCACCATCGCTCAGGCTTTCATAATTCATGTAACGTGTTTCGCCCTTTGCTGTTTTTAACAACAAGTTAGCCGGTAAAATAGGTACGGATGAACCACCCGGTATACATGCTTTCAGTCGTTTCCCGTTTGCAATACCGCCACAATATTCATCGCTATAAATAAACTCTTCCACACTTACCGTCATATCTATTTCGTAAACGCCCGGTTTATTTATATTGCCACAGGCAGAAATAAGCTTGGTACCCGTTGATCTTCCAACGCCAATTTTAGCATACTCATCGCCTCCAATATTAATTATCGGCACTACCGCAGCTAGTGTTTCTACATTGTTTACAACGGTAGGTCTTTGCCACAAGCCTTTAATAGCAGGGAAAGGTGGTTTAATGCGCGGATTGCCTCTTTTGCCTTCCAAACTTTCAATCAAGGCCGTTTCCTCTCCGCAAATATAGGCACCTGCACCACGTTGTACATGTATATTACAATCAAAACCACTATTAAGGATATTTTCTCCTAACCAACCATTTGCTTTAGCTTCGTTGATGGCTGTTTCTAAAATATCTACAATCCATGCATATTCACCACGTATATAAATATATGTATTATTACTACCTAAAGCAAAAGATGCTACTATTAACCCCTCAATTAACAAGTGGGGTAAAAACTCCATCAAATAACGGTCTTTAAATGTTCCCGGTTCACTTTCATCGGCATTGCATACGAGATGGCGTGGCACACCTTCGGGTTTGGCTATAAAACTCCATTTCATGCCAGCAGGAAAACCGGCACCTCCTCTTCCACGTAAACCGCTTTTTTTAACTTCCTCCACAATTGCTTCCGGAGTCATCGATTGCAAAGCTTTTTCTACACTACGATAGCCACCTTCTCTTCGATATACTTCGTATGTGCGAATACCCGGTATATGTGCTTTTTCTAATAATAATTTTACACCCATTTATTTACAATTTACCGATAATATATGATTATCAAGGTTTGTGATGTCGAAATATTAAACTTTAGCTGCTTGACGTGCAATTAGCAGCCACTTACCTTTCACCTTTGTCCAAACGGTAAGAATATGCAATTTCAAATTCGTTATTTTGCCGTCTTTATTGGTTTCTGTTGCTACAAACAAATATCTACCTACAGCAGTATTGCCTGCTATTTGTGCAGTTTCGTTAGTTACACTTGTATTGGTATAAACTGATTTACTAGCACTAATATTGCTGATTGTTTCTTTCCTATTCTCAATTTTGCCACCTGAATGTCCGTAACTAATGTTGGGAGCAAGTAACTTTTCAAGTGCTATGCTGTCCTTATTAACAAAAACCGCCTCGTGCAATTCCTTAATTTTCCCTACAATAATCAGGGAGTCATTTTTCTGTTGGCCAACAGCTATAAAAGATGTTAGCAATAAACCAAACAAAAGATATCCTTTAAACATTTTTTCTTTTTTAAAATTAGTTTGATTGAGCTTTACATTCGGCAATGATGGCATCCACTTTTTCTTTTGTAAGGTGTTCGCGATAATACTTTCCTAGTTGCATCATAGGTGCATATCCACAAGCACCTAAGCATTCAACAGTTTTCAAAGTAAACAAACCATCCGGGGTGGTTTCCCCTACAGAGATGTTTAGTTTACTTTTTATGTAGTCAATTATATCATCGCAGCCACTTACCATGCATGGCCCCGTTTGGCATACTTCGAATAAATATTTTCCAACCGGCTTCAAATTATACATACTATAAAATGTAGCCACTTCATATACTTCTATGGGTTTTATTTGCAATAAAGATGCAACATAATCCATTGTTTCGGAGCTTAACCACCCCCCGAAGGAATCTTGTGCCAAGTGCAATACTGGTAATAAAGCACTTTTTTGTTTTCCTTCCGGATAGCGTGCAACTAGCCTATTAAATTCTACCAATTGCTCTTCAGAAAATTTTACCACTGCTATATTTTTTTAATAACTTATTTCTTCTTTTGTGTACAAACAAATAAGTAAATTATTGAAATTGAAATTACGCGTCTAATTCTCCCGCAATGAGGTTCAAGCTACTCATTGTAATAATGGCATCGCTCAACATTGCGCCTTTTGTCAGTTCGCTATATGCTTGATAATATATAAATGACGGACGTCTGAAATGCAATCGATAAGGAGTTCTTCCTCCATCGCTGATAAAATAAAAACCAAGTTCGCCATTTGCGCCTTCTACCGAATGGTAAACTTCGCCTTTTGGAATATTGGTTTCGCCCATGATAATTTTGAAATGATAAATCAGTGCCTCCATTTTGGTATACACATCTGCTTTTTCGGGCAAATAATATTCAGGAATATCGGCATGATAAACTTCTGCATCAGTTCCTTTAAAGGCTTGAATTTTTTGGTATGCTTGGTTGATAATGCTTAAGCTTTGCCACATTTCTTCGTTACGAACCAAAAACTTATCATAGTTATCGCCTGTAGTTCCTACCGGAACATCAAATGTAAAGTCTTCATAACTAGCATAAGGACTGTGCACCCGAACATCATAATCTACACCCGCTGCACGCAAGTTAGGTCCTGTAAATCCATAATTCAGTGCTCTTTCGGCACTAATAGTACCTGTATTTTGTAAGCGATCCATGAAAATTCGGTTCCTAGTAAATAGATTCTCGAACTCCTTTAACACTTTTGGATATTCATTCAAAAATTTCTCGAGTTTCGTAAACGCTGTATTTGAGAAATTCCTTTCAAAACCGCCAATACGCCCAATATTAGTAGTAAGACGGGAGCCACAAACTTCCTCATAAATCTCATAAATTAATTCGCGGTATTGCATTACATATAAAAAACCTGTGTAGGCTCCTGTATCTACTCCCACTATTGAATTACAAATAAGGTGGTCGGCTATACGAGCCAATTCCATAATAATTACCCTGAGATAATCTACCCTTTTGGGGGTTTGTACCTTTAGCAATTTTTCGCAAGTGAGGTGCCACCCTATATTATTGATTGGGCTACTGCAATAGTTTAGCCTGTCTGTGATGGGCGTTATTTGATAGAGCGGACGCCTTTCAGCTAATTTTTCAAATGCACGATGTATGTATCCTACGGTTTGTTCTGCGCTTACTATACGTTCGCCATCAAGCTCCAATATGTTCTGAAAAACGCCATGCGTAGCGGGGTGAGTGGGGCCAAGATTTAGCGTGGTTGTTTGCTTTTCTATTGACCCTTCAGGTAATTTTATATGGTTTTGCTCTAGCATAGTAATAGTTTATTGATTCAACATCCGCTCCTTCATTTATAAAGCAACAAGATTAATTACTGCCTCCTCTGCCAAACATTTCGTCGTCTTTGTCTATACGTGTTTGGTCTTCTAAAGGAAACTCTTTTCGCAAAGGGAAATAATCCATTTCATCTACGTTTAAAATACGTTTTAAATTTGGATGTCCCACAAAAAAAAAAAAAAAAAAATCATAGGTTTCTCTTTCCATCCAATTGGCCGATTCGTACAATTTTGTTGCCGTATATACATCCGGTTGGTGTACACTAGTATATATGGTATATCTTAAGCGAACATTTGCAGTTAAGTTGTGCAAATGGTATACTACTGCAATCTCTTGACCAAGGTTATCGGGATAGTGAACTGCACACAAATCTGTCAAAAAGCGAAACTGTAAGTCTTGCTCATCGTACAAAAACTGTAGTACTTTGAGATTAATATCTTTATGTGTTGTAAAACTGAGTATATCAAACGATTCGTCGACCGTTAAAATGGCATCGCCAAATTTATCGGAGAGCTTTTGCTTGATGATTTCGTTCGTTAATGTCATTTCAATTGAATATTTTAAACGCCTACAGGCATGAAATTCGGTATAGAAAAACTTGGTTACTACTCAATTCCGTAACTGCTTAACAAAGCTTTATATTGATCGGTATTTCTTCTACGTACACTTTCTTGACCTACCAAATCTTGAATGCGCATGAAACCATCAATAATAGCTTCAGGTCGAGGTGGGCAACCCGGTACATAAACATCAACCGGTATTACTTGGTCTATTCCTTGTAGTACACTGTATGTATCAAAAATGCCTCCCGAACAAGCACAAGCACCTACACTCAGCACCCATCTTGGTTCGGCCATTTGCAAATACACTTGACGTAATACGGGTCCCATTTTTTTAGAGATAGTTCCCATTACCATCAACAAATCGCATTGTCTAGGAGAAAAACCTACACGCTCGCTTCCAAAACGAGCCAAATCGTAGTGCGAAGCCATGGTAGCCATAAATTCTATCCCGCAACAAGAAGTAGCAAAAGGCAATGGCCATAAAGAATTTTTACGAGCTAAACCAACTACATCACTCAATTTGGTGGTAAAAAATCCTTCGCCGCCAAAGCCGGGAGGTGCATCTACTGTGGCTATTGCCGAAGATATATTGGCTTCTTTTGGATGAATATTGAAACGAACCGGACGCATGATATTATTAATTTAATTATTAAGGCTGGTATACTAACAATGCAAATAGTTTTTTTGTTGCAACTCCTCTTTTAGGACATGTATTAGTATTTACTAATCCTCCCAAGTGAGTGCCCCTTTTTTGATGATGTAATAAAAACCTACCAAAAAGAATGCTACAAACATTAATACCGACCAAAAACCATCCCAACCTAAAGCACGAAAATTAATGGCATAAGGGTAAAAGAAAATCACCTCTACATCGAACAAAACAAACAAGATTGCTACCAAGAAATATTTAATTGCCATTGGCTGTCTTGCATCGCCGTGCGACTCAATACCGCTTGTAAAGGTAGCCAACTTATCTTTGGTTTTCCTTTTAGGGCCTACTATTGCCGAAAAACCAATCATAAAAGCAACAAATCCGGCTGCAAAAATCAACTGAACACCAATTGGAAAATAATTTAATGCGGTATTTTCTGATGCATCAAGTAAAAATTGAGTAAAATTCATGCTTACAGATTTGTTTAGGTTGCAAAAATAAGGCTGCAATAAATACAAATGAAACACTCCCGTTTATATAGGGAGTTTTTCATTTTATTTTTTAGGTGCAGAAGCCGGTTGCTTAGTAGCCGAAGGCTTGGCAGGAGTAGCACCCGCTTTGTTTTTTTTGTTCAAATTACCTTCAATAACTGCCCGGATTTTAACAGTTTGCGGTTCATTGGGCAACAAAGCCAAGATGTTATCACAAACTTCTAACGACTTCGCATAATCTTTTTGAACATCGTTATAGAAGCTTAACATGGTATAATAGTTGTTTACCAAAGCTTGTTTGTTTTTGGCAGTATCTAAAATCAAAAATTCATTTTGCTTAACTGCTGCTTCAAACCACAAACCGGTACTATTGGCCGTATCTATATATTTGGCACTTTTTATATTAAACGTATATCCTTGTGGCTTATCCGGAAAATTGGCTATGTATAATTTGGCTATTTCCATGGTTTGATTATACGCTTTTGCTTTGTAAGCCGCATCGCAAAATTTATAATAATCAAATTCTACTTTTTTTGCTTTAGCATCAAAAGCTTTTCTTAACCATTTTAATTGCTCATCATATACTTTCGCTTTTGCCCACACATCAGCGGCTTTGTTGTAATATTCAATTTTGTTGGCTGCAGATGTATCCGCAGCTATTGCTTTTTCCAAAATGGCGATTGCATTTTTTTCATTGCCAGGAAATTTACAAAAAACTTTTACTGCCAAATCGTAATGAGACAACTCAATTTTGTTTGCCGGTGCAACTGCAAAAAACTTTTCTGCATAACTTTTGGCGTTTATGCTATCCCCCAATCTATCGTAATCATATGCCAAAAGAATGTTTAATCTTGGCACGGCATTGGCGTTAGGACTAGCTTCAATTTTTTTAGCTTCTGCCAAACTTTCTGTGTACTTACCTGCTCTGAACAAGTAATCGGCCAAGTAAAAATCGTTATTAGGATCTTGATCGGCATTAGCTATGTATTTGTCTAAATATTCTTTTGCTTTATTTACATCGCGCTGCGAATAATAATCGTACAAACGGTAGTACACTAGTGGAAAAGCAGGATCGGCTACTATAGCTTTCTCAAACCACATTTCAAATAAATCTTTGTTGTTTTGACTATAGTAAATACTACCTATGCGATAATGTGCAAAAGCATTTTTAGGGTCTTTATCTATAGCGCTTTGAAATGCTTTAACGGCGTCACCACCTTGATCGCTACCCATTTTAAGGTAATTAATACCAAGATTAACCATAATGTCGGCATTCAGTGGGTCTATTACGGCAGCTTGTTGCAACTTGTCAATAGCATACACATGGTCTTTCACTTTTACATCAGGCTCAGCATTTGCACGACCAATTGCATTTAAAATACCTGCATTGGGCTTACCTTTGTTTTTTCCTTTGGTTTCAATGCTCATACTAATGGCTTGCTCCCACCTTTGCTTAATGCTGTTTAAGTCATCCGTTTCGTGCATTTCTACATGCGCTATTCCAACAATTACCCACGGACTATTGATACCTGATTGCAAGGCCTGTTGGTAAAGTTTTTTGGCTTCGGCTATGTTTTCTACCGATAAATAAGCCTGACCGTACCAATAAATATTTTGCGGATCCTTGTTATTGGCGTTGTAAAGTTTTTTGAAAATGTCTAATGCTGTATTATTTTTTTCATAATACAAATTTTTAATTCCATCTGCAATCGTTTGTGCACACACCAACTGTACCGACAGTAACATTGCAAATACCCATACAAAAACGTTTCTGTTCATTTTTTTGATTTTGTAACTGTGAAAAGATATTAATTAAATTTTTGTTGTTCTCTTTTGAAATCCAATTTTTGCCGGAGCTAAGAAAGCACGCCTAAAAATCAGTTGCCCCCTTTCCAAGCTCATAAAATTGTAAAAGCCGGTGCCCAATCCGGTACTATTCTCTTTAACTATACAATACAAGGGACGTGCCAAAGGATATTGTCCGTAGGTAATAGTAGCTTGAGAAGGCTTTGCAAAAGTACCTTTATCGCACAATTGGCATTCAAGCAAAGCAATTTTTATTTTTTTTAATTGTTCCAATTGTTTCACATCATAATTATCTCCCACCCATGAAAGACCCACAAAACCAATTGCATTAGCATGATTGCTAACAAAATCAATAACAGCCTGTGAACTAGTTGATGCTACCACATTTTTACCAAAAGCCTTGCCTTTCAGCAACTTATCTTGCACAAATCTTACGGTACTAGTAGCATTTTTTCCGTCCATCATTACGGTAACACCTGCTTTATCGCCGTTAAGCAAACTCGTTAATTGTGCCAAACTATATACACTGTCTTCACTGCTATGATTGGTAATAACAGCCACTGCATCGTAAGCCATGATGCTTTGCATGGGATAGTACTGTAGTTTTTCTTTATAAAATTTTAACTCGGGCTTGCTTAAATCGCGAGCTGTAACAATCAACCGCGTACTATCGTTTTGCAAATCTTTAAAACAAGCTACTTCCGATTTGTAAGTGGCAATGATATTGGTTTCGGGAAAACTGCTTTTGTATACTTTTAATTGTTCTTCAATTACCGGTTTAAAACTTTCATCTACACTAATATAAATGGTTCCGTACGAAGGCGATTCTTTTCGCTCCACGGCTTCATTTTTGGGCAATCCGCTATTGCAGGCCAACAAAAACATGAGCAGCGAACATACCAAGAGGCTTTTCACAAATATTTTTTTTACCATAATTTAGTAATCACGCTTTATTCCTCTATACAATCTAAATCCCCCATACAACAAACAAATAGAACCAAACATATATCTGAATGTGCTATCAATAGCCCCAATTTGCTCCAATTTGAAATAATCGGCAAAAAACATAGCACTTGACATGGCTAAAATGAGTATCGAAATCGTAATATCGTACGTTGTACGCATCAGCAAGTAGCTTTTTCTTTGTGTACGCGCATCGTCATTATTCATACAATATTTTTTTATTGCGATGGGCAATATAGGTATTTTTAATTTTTACCACCACCACACATCAGCGTTTTGTTAAAAATTTAGGATTTTGTGTAACAGTTATACCCTAATGTGATGCCTAATTGGCTAATTTCCATACATCATTCATTATTACAATTGATTTTCCTTCCTATATACTACAAAACTTATGGTAAACAATGTTGCCACGCCGTAACTTTGCGCCATGAAAATTTTGATGGTATGCTTGGGCAACATTTGCAGAAGCCCATTAGCAGAAGGTATTTTACAGCATAAAGCCACCCTTGCAAAGCTAAATTGGTGCGTTGATAGTGCAGGTACCGGCAATTATCATATTGGCGAAGCACCGCATACACTTTCGCAAAAAGTAGCCGCATTGAATGGTATTGATATTTCGAAACAAAAAGCCCGTCAGTTTGTAGCCACAGATATGCTGCATTTTGATAAAATTTATGTCATGGATAGCGAAAACTATCAAAACGTAAAAAAAATTAGCGGTTCATTATTTGATGCCTCCAAAACAAACCTATTGTTAAACGAGGTAACACCCAATCAAAACAAAAGCGTGCCCGACCCTTGGTACGATACCGAAAAAGCCTACCACGAGGTGTTTGCAATGATTAGCAATGCCTGCGATGCCATTATTAACAAGTATGCACCACAATCAATTTAGTGCACGCATTTAAATACGTCATACAAAGATGAAACCAAGTATACCGCAAGGAACAAGAGATTTTGGACCAGAAGTAGTCAAAAAAAGAAATTATATTTTCCGTACCATACAAGCCGTTTTTGAACTATACGGTTTTGCGCCTTTGGAAACGCCTGCCCTCGAAAATCTAGATACATTGATGGGAAAATATGGCGACGAAGGAGATAAATTGATTTTTAAGATTTTAAATAATGGGCTTAATGATCCTAAAAATATCCAAAAGGCCCAACTAGCATTTGCCAATGTTACCGAAGGCAAAAACGATAAAAACCTTACGGAACGCGCCTTACGCTATGATCTTACTATTCCGTTTGCGCGCTATGTGGCCATGAATATTGGTCAATTAACTTTACCCTTTAAGCGTTTTCAAATGCAACCGGTTTGGCGTGCCGACCGGCCTCAAAAAGGTCGTTATAGAGAATTCTATCAATGCGACGCCGATATAGTAGGCAGTAAAAGTCTTTTGAACGAAGTAGAATTGGTGAATATTTATTCTACTGTTTTTCAACAACTTGGTATAGACGTTAGCATTCGCATCAACAGCCGTAAAATATTAACTGCTCTTGCCGAAGTGTGTGGCGGCTTAGAAAAACTAACCGACATTACAGTTGCTATTGACAAACTAGATAAAATTGGCATACAGAAAGTGAAAGAAGAATTGCTTTCAAAAAACCTTTCCGAATCACAAATTGCCATTATTGAACAATACCTTCAAATTTCGGGAAACAACCAAACGCAATTAGCGTGTTTAACCCAATTGTTAGGCAATAGCGAGATAGGCCAAAAAGGAATTGAAGAAATTAACTTCATCCTCAACTTTCACCAAAACAATTCCGCCTTAACCGTTGACTTTACGCTTGCCCGTGGACTTAATTACTATACAGGTGTGATATTTGAGGTAAAGGCCAACGATGTACAGATGGGTAGTATTGGCGGCGGTGGCCGATACGATGACCTTACGGGGCTTTTTGGCGTGCCCAATATTCCGGGGGTAGGTATCAGCTTTGGAGTAGACCGTATATACGATGTAATGGAAGAGCGTGCCCTATTCCCTACCACCATTAGTATTGGTACCGAAGTACTTTTTTTTAATCTTGGTGACGCCGAGTGTAAAACAGCCTATCATCTGATGCAACTGTTGCGAAACAAAGGAATCAGCTGCGAAATATATCATGAAAACACCAAGTTTGATAAGCAGTTTAAATATGCAGAAAAAAAATCAATCCCTTATGTAGTAATGATTGGCAGCAAAGAAATTGCGGAAGGCACTTGTATTATTAAACACTTACCTACAAGTACACAAGTAACCTTGCCTCAAGCTGAAATGACCAATTATGCATTTCAATAGCCACCAAAATCAGGAATACATTTGTCGTGTTTCAACCTGTTATTCATGACGACAAAATGGGTGCTTTTTGACCAAACCCATTTATTCAAACCTATACACCAAACAACCTTATTAAATAAAAAGAGCAGATATCTTAATTAGATACCTGCTCTTTTTATTTAAGCACTTTAATGCAAAATGTATTAAAAACTAGGAATGTGCATTTTCTATTTCTTCAAATTCACCAACATTGCTTTGCACCAACAAAGTGCCTTGCATATACTTTTCGTTGTGTTGCGATGCATCCAAACCAATCTCTTCTTCTTCTTCACTCACACGAATAGGAACAATGAAATTGATGAACTTGAATATTAAATAAGATACCGTAAAGCTGTATGCTACTACAATCAACAACCCTTTCAATTGTGTAATAAAAAAGGCCGTTTCGCCATAAAATAGCCCATTGTTTCCTGCACTATTAACCGTTTTGGTTGCAAACACCCCTGTCAAAATCATACCCACAATACCACCTAAGCCATGACAAGGAAACACATCTAATGTATCGTCTAGTTTAGATTTAGACTTCACATATACAGCCAAATTAGATATAATAGCAGCAATAAAGCCGATGAAAATACTTTGCGGTATTGCCACAAAACCTGCAGCCGGTGTAATAGCTACCAACCCAACTACGGCTCCAATACAAAAACCTAATACAGATGGTTTTTTGCCACGTAATACATCAAAAAACATCCATGACAAACCCGCAGCCGCCGCCGCTACATTCGTAGTGGCAAAGGCAGAAACTGCCAAAGCGTTAGCACCTAAAGCCGAACCTGCATTAAAACCAAACCAACCGAACCACAACAATCCGGTACCTATCAAAACGTATGGAATATTAGCAGGGGGCATTTCCACTTGTTCTTCGTGTACTTTACGTCTTTTTAAAACAATCGCTCCGGCAAGGGCAGCACAGCCCGCAGAAATATGTACCACGGTTCCACCTGCAAAGTCCAATACACCCCATTTAAACAAAAACCCATCCGGATGCCAGGTCCAATGTGCCAAAGGCGCATATACCAATAAGCTGAATAAAATAATGAACACAGTATAAGAAGTAAATTTTACCCTTTCGGCTACCGCACCCACTACCAATCCGGGTGTTATGATGGCAAACATCAACTGAAACAAAGCAAATAAAGCTAATGGAATAGTAGGTGCCAAACTCCAAGGAGCGCCTGACGTAACTCCTTTAAAGAATAAAAAAGTACTAGGGTCGCCAATAATACCGTTGATACTATTACCAAAGCACAAACTAAATCCTACCACTACCCACATTACACTTACAATACCCGCTGCTACAACGCTTTTCATCATCGTACTCAATACATTTTTTCTATGCACCATACCTCCGTAAAAGAAGGCCAAAGCCGGTGTCATCAAAAATACCAATGCGGTAGCTACAATTATCCAACCGGTATCAGCGGCATTATACTTGCCATGGTCATCAAAATTGGGCAAACTAGGAATAAACAACGACGATACTGCAATGGCGGCAAGTATCAAAAAGGGAATCAACTTTTTTGGCTGCTTCATGATTTTTAAGGTTAATAGCGGTTAGAAAAAATCAAATGCTAAAAAATTACATGCAATCAAACAAATCTCAAATCAACTTTTCAGAAAGTTCTTTTTTGAATATTCATCAAATTACACGGCAAAATTGCGAAAAAATATGACTTAAACACATTTTTTATTAAATTTTTTCAAAAGAAAATTAAAAATCAACTAATTAAATAAATAATAATAAGAAATTCACCAACCCTTGTTCTTTAAAAACTTCGTTTTACCTTGCTACCATGAGCAATTCTATTCCTTTAGCCGAACGCATGCGTCCAAATTCAATCGAACAGCTAATTGGACAACAACATCTTACCGGCAGTGGCGGCATTTTGTACAACGCACTTCAGCAGCAACACATTCCCTCTATTATTTTGTGGGGGCCTCCCGGCGTTGGCAAAACAACACTTGCACACATCATTGCTTCAGCTAGTAAAGCACCCTTTTTCCAATTGAGTGCTATCAGCAGTGGTGTAAAAGACGTAAGGGCTATTATAGAACTTGCACAAAAAACTTCCAAAACCATTTTATTTATCGATGAAATACATCGCTTCAACAAAAGCCAACAAGATGCTTTGCTTGGCGCAGTTGAAAATGGTACGCTTACCTTAATTGGTGCCACTACCGAAAACCCCTCCTTCGAAATTAACAGCGCCCTACTGAGCAGATGTCAAGTATTTGTACTCAAAGCACTCAGCCGTACCGACTTAACCAATCTTGTAGAACATGCTATTAAAACCGATGCTTGGCTACAACAAAAACAAATACAAATACAGGAGTACGATGCCCTATTAACAATCAGTGGTGGCGACGCCCGCAAACTGTTGAATTTATTGGAACTCGTAGTAGCTTTTGCAACTTCCCATCCTATCAACATTACCAACGACCTTGTTATCGCTATCGCTCAAAAAAAAGTAGCCCTTTACGATAAAAATGGCGAACAACACTACGATATCGTTTCTGCATTTATTAAAAGTATGCGTGGCAGCGATCCTAATGGAGCGGTATATTGGCTAGCTAGAATGATAGAAGGAGGAGAAGATGTTACTTTTATTGCCCGCAGAATGCTCATTTTTGCTAGTGAAGATGTAGGCAATGCCAATCCAAATGCACTCCTATTGGCCAATGCCACTTTCGATGCAGTAGCCAAAATTGGTTATCCTGAAAGTCGCATCATCCTTTCTCAAACAGCTATCTATTTGGCTACCTCACCCAAAAGCAATGCGGCTTACGAAGCCATCAACAATGCGTTGCAAGCCGTTCATGAAAAAGGCGACCTATCGGTACCCTTACACCTTCGTAATGCGCCAACTCCGCTAATGGAACAACTGAATTACGGAAAAAATTACCAATATGCTCATTTAGGCCCTAACAACTTTATTGAGCAAGAATATTTACCCGATGCATTGATTGGCTGCCGCTTTTACCAACCCGGCAGCAATGCTAGAGAAAACGAAATTCGAAAGTTTTTAAAGGATAGATGGAACGATAAATACGGTTATTGATGGAAATACCTACCATAGCTTTTCGTTTTTCACAACCATTCCTGAATTATATTTGTTTATTTGCAAATAATTAGCAACTCATTATCGTTTCAACTATTTCTACCATGCAATTATACTGTAACTCTCTTACCACTTATAGCCGCTTGCGCACAAAAGAAATTTGTATTGGCGACCTCAAACTAGGCAATTTGCATCCTATCCGCTTGCAAACGATGACCACCACCGATACAATGGATACCCTTGGTACAGTAGCACAAACTATTAGATGCATAGAAGCCGGCGCCGAATTGGTGCGTATTACTGCGCCATCAAAAAAAGAAGCAGAAAATTTGCAAAACATCAAAAACGAATTGCGCAAAAGAGGCTACAATACCCCGCTAATTGCGGATATCCATTTTACACCTAATGCTGCTGAAATTGCTGCAAGAATTGTAGAGAAAGTACGTATTAATCCGGGCAACTACGTAGACAAGAAAAAATTTGAATTGATTGATTATACCGATGCGGATTATGCAGAAGAGATAGATCGCATTACCGAACGATTTACCCCTTTGGTTAAAATTTGCAAACAATATGGTACCGCTATGCGCATTGGCACCAACCATGGAAGTTTAAGCGATCGAATTATGAGCCGATACGGCGATACCCCCATTGGTATGGTAGAAAGTGCCATGGAATTTTTGCGCATTGCCCGATTTGAAAATTTCCACAACATCATTTTAAGTATGAAAAGCAGTAACCCACAAGTAATGGTGCAGGCCTACCGCTTATTAGTACAACAAATGCAGCAGGAGTTTGGAGAAATATATCCGCTACACCTTGGCGTTACCGAAGCCGGTGATGGTGAAGACGGCAGAGTGAAAAGCGCCGCAGGAATAGGCACGTTATTGGAAGATGGTATTGGCGACACCATACGGGTATCGCTTACGGAAGATCCTGAATTTGAAATACCCGTTTGTAAAGATTTGGTGAAACGATACGCTCCTGAAAATAGAGATACCCACCACCATTCCATTCCCTCAATTAGCGGTTCAATCCCCTATTCGCCCTTTACTTACCAACGCAGACAAAGTTTTGAAGTATTGAATATAGGTGGAAAACAAGTGCCGGTGGTCGTTGCCGATTTAAGTAAAATTAAGAACATCCAAGCTGCGGATCTTTCTGCTATTGGCTATACGTACGACCCAAATTCGGACAAATGGGCTATTGGCGACCTTGCTCCTGATTATATTTTCGTTGGCAACCAAATATTGCCTTTTGCACTACCCGGTACATTAAAGGCTATTGTTTATACCCAAACATTTAATGAAGTAAAAAACAATGCATCCTATGTACCCATTTATGATGCAACCGAAGCTGCCAACACTGTTTTGGCTCATGCAACTTGCAATTTCGTTTTGATTGATTGCTTTAATGAGCCTACAAACGATATCCTTTTTAACGAAACCATTGCCAATAATCCCACTGTTGTATTCTGCCTTTCCTCTAACCAACAGCTAGCCATGCCTGCCGTAAGGCGAATGTTGGTAGCCATGCAACAGCAGCATATTCACAACCCTGTTATTTTGATAACCGATAGTAGTTGGCAAACGCCGGATGAACACCTTATTCATTATGCTACAGAAACAGGGGCTTTACTACTCGATGGTTTTGGTGACGGCATTTCATTGGGCATGCACCAACAAAGCTATGCACTACAAAATAGTAGTTTAACCAATACACAAGGCCGAAATTACGCTAGCAACCATACCGTAGAACAATTTATTAATACCACTGCATTCAGTATTTTACAAGCTACACGAACACGCATATCAAAAACCGAATACATATCCTGTCCAAGTTGCGGGCGAACACTATTCAATTTACAAGAAACCACCGCTCAAATCAGGCAAGTAACCAACCATTTAAAAGGCGTTAAAATAGCCATTATGGGCTGTATTGTTAATGGACCGGGAGAAATGGCAGATGCCGATTTTGGCTATGT
Source organism: Chitinophagaceae bacterium (assembly GCA_027486695.1). Lineage (GTDB taxonomy): Bacteria > Bacteroidota > Bacteroidia > Chitinophagales > Chitinophagaceae > Parasediminibacterium. Next base: position 17,812 of record JAIXOS010000476.1, read on the forward strand.
AGGTAGTGGTGTTGGAAAAATTACCCTATACAAAGGGAAAGAGGTAGTGAAAAAAAATATTGACAGTACCATAGCCGTAAACGAATTAATCAATCTTTTAAAGGAAAGCCATGTTTGGATAGAACCGAGCATGAGTTAATGATGATTGTATCACATAAACCGGGCGTTAAATGCCTTTATTTACTGTTGGGCTAACGCAATTGCATTGCTATTGGTGTGTAAATGCTATGTACTGCTGATTTCTTTTACAACGCTACCTATTGCAATTGCTTACTCTCATACTTAACCGCTTCAAGCGTACTTATTTAAATACAACATATGAATGCTTGCTATATTGTAGATGCTGTTCGTTCGCCAATTGGCAAATATGGAGGGCAATTGAGTACCGTACGTCCCGACGATTTAATGGCAACGGTTATACGCAGTTTAGTAGCAAGAAATGCAACAATAGACTTAAATACGATTGAAGATGTAATTATTGGTTGTGCCAACCAAGCCGGTGAAGATTGTAGAAACATTGGACGCATGGCTGCATTGTTGGCTCAGTTACCGGTGAGTGTAGCAGGCAATACGGTGAACAGATTGTGTGCAAGTGGTATGCAAGCCATTATGGATGCTGCAAAATCAATTATGTGTGGGCACGGACTCTTGTACATAGCCGGAGGTGTAGAAAGTATGTCTAGAGCACCCATGGTTTCGCACAAAAAAAAGGTTAGTTGGACGCAAGATGACACCATTTATGACACCACTATCGGTTGGCGCTTTACCAATCAAAACCTAACAAAACAATATGCCCCTCTTTCTATGGGCGAAACGGCAGAAATCATAGCCACCCGTTACCGTATTGACCGCCTATTGCAAGATGAATACACACTTAACTCGCATCTAAAATATTTCCATGCACAAGCCAATAACAAATGGCAAAATGAAATAGTAACAATAAACGTACCTGAAAGCACGGCCGTTAGCACAGATGAAAATCCAAGACAAACCAGTCTTGAACAATTGTCGCGCCTAAAACCCCTGTTTAATACCAATGGCACCGTTACTGCGGGCAATGCTTCTGCCCTAAACGACGGCGCCTCGGCACTCCTTTTAGCTAGTGAAGAAGCATTACAACGCTTTAACTTACAGCCAATAGCTCGCATTGTATCGATGGGTATCAGCGGTATTCACCCCGACATGATGGGATTAGGCCCTGTACATGCGAGTCAAAAAGCCCTAAAACAGGCAGGACTACTCATGCATCAAATAGAAGCCGTAGAACTCAATGAATCATTTGCGGTTCAAGCATTAGCTTGTATACAAGAGATGGAACTCGACCCTGCTATCGTCAATACCAACGGAGGTGCACTAGCACTAGGCAATCCGCTTGGATGTTCCGGCAGTAGAATTGTAACTAGTTTGGTACATGAAATGGCTCGAAACAAAAGCAAATATGGATTAGCAACAATATGTGCCGGATTGGGTCAAGGTAGTAGTATCATTATTGAAAGCATCCATTAGTTAATCCACAAACAAAACCGCTTTTTGGGTGCAGTTAATTTTTCTGGTCATACGGAATGTAATTTTCCCAACGCCAAGGTGTAAAAGTGTCGCCAATGCTGTAAGCCAAGAGTTCTTTAAAAATACTTTCTCCGTTGTCGTTGTTTGTCATAATTACAATTGCAATTTTTTTGTCGGGAAAGCAAATTGAATAGTGTCCCCAACCATCATCGTGTCCTTCCTTAAAAAATACTCTTCCGTAAGGTGTTTTAAAAGTGCCAACTCCCAAGCCGTATCCTAACTGAATATAGTCGTTGTCGGTACTATCAATTTTTGCAAGCGGTCCAAATTGGCTTCTTGATTTAATTCTAACTTGTGTACTGGTCATTTCTTTGAAACTCTTTTTTGAAAGATCTTTGCTATTTATTAAGGCAGCAAAAAATTTGGTAAAGTCCTCCAAAGTTGTACTCATAGAGCCACCTGAACTTGCTTCTTTCCATTTCATTAATTCGTAAGGTTCGCCTTTTGCATTGTGTCCGTAACAAATATTTGTGTCAAATCGAGTTTGCCAAACATAACTTGTATTTGTCATACCCAATGGCTTGAAAACTCTTTCTTGTGCAATGGTTTCATAGTCTTTACCAGTTAGTTGCTCAATTACAAATTGCAATAAATAAAGCCCTTCACCTGAATAGCTGTAACGTGTACCTGGGTCAAATTTGAATTTCAGTTTTTTATCGGCTTCAAACCAACGCCAATTAGGAAAACCTGTTGTATGTGTCAAACACATACGGGCAGTAATTTTTTTGTATCGTTCATCATTTTTGATGTCTTGATAGCCTCTCCGCCAACCATTTATTTTATAGTCTGGCAATGGTTTAGATAAATATTCTACTAGTGGTTTGTCAAGGTCAATTAATTTTTCTTGAATGTAGTGCATAGCTATGTAAGCAAATACAGTTTTTGCAAAAGAACATCCATACATTACGGAAGACGGTTGAAAAGGAATACTTTTTTGAACATTTGCAAGTCCGAATGTCTTACTAAAAACTTCCTTGTTATTATTGAAAACAGAAACACCAACCCCTGAAACATTTGCAACTTTCATTAGGTACTCAATCTTTGCGTTCAAACTGTCAATAGTTATTTTGCTTCCGTCAATTCTTTTAATGGTTTGTCCAAAAGTAGTTGCTGTTGCAGAGACTAAAATTGTCGTTAATAGAAAAAGTCGTTTCATTATGATTTGTCTATTTTATACGGTCTGTCTTTGATGGCTGCCAACTCAAAAATAGACGATCATCGCCACAACATCCATTAAAATTTAGCTATTCATTGTCCTAATTATTGTTGCAAATATTTTATTGTGCTTACGCTCAGAAATTTATTTCAAAAACCTGCTGTTGCAGTTTTCATTGTTGCAAAAAAAATTGCAACAACGAAAAGTGCAACAAGCTCGTTGCATTTTAAAAAACAGATGTAAAAATTGCAACAACGAGGGAAACGCTAAGTAGGGAAATGGGAAAGTAAAAGGAAGGGATTGTAAATGAAGCAGAAAATTGTTGTGCTGCGTTGTATTGGTACTTAGCCAATACGATTGTGGGATTAGCGGAAATCTCTTTTAGCTGATGAAGCTTCCTGCTTAAAGCTACTTGTTGCATAGCAGACCTTGACACTCCTTCTCTATCAAAAAGGCTCACTGAAAATTTTGGCATTTCGTTAGCTTCGGGATGTATTGCCGCAGCCGGAAAATGGGCAATGACAGGCAATGTTCAAGGCTTGGTGATGGTGGGTCTTTGAGTTGTATCTCGCCTG
>JAIXOS010000071.1 GCA_027486695.1 Chitinophagaceae bacterium
CCATGCTTGAGCGTAATATCTTTCAAAGCACGTGTACTGCTCATGTTGCTTACGGTATTGCCACTTCGATGTTTTAACACATAATCGGCTACAGCTACCAATGTATATTCTTCTCCAAACAAACTGCCGTCCTCACAAACAAAACAAAGCCTATCAACATCTGGATCTACAGCAATACCTATATGGGCTTTTTGCTTATTTACTTCGTTGCTTAATTCGCGTAAATGTTGTGGTAAAGGCTCCGGATTATGTGCAAACTTGCCATTTACTTCCGAATTCAAAACGGTATATTCTTCTACGCCCAAAGCTTTCAATAACGCTGGTACAGCAATAGCTCCGGTGCTATTAATAGCATCAACGACTATTTTAAATTTCTTTTGCTTGATTGCTGCAACATTCACCAACGGGTGTTGAATAATTGCTTGAATGTGCTTGTCAAGTTGAGTTTCGTCAATTTTGTAAGAGCCTAATTTGTCTACTGATGCAAAATGAAAGGCATCTTTTTCGGCTATTTCCAAAATTGTAGCACCATCGGCTCCGCTAATAAATTCGCCGTATTGGTTAAGCAATTTGAGGGCATTCCATTCTTTGGGATTGTGGCTTGCCGTTAAAATAATCCCTCCCGATGCTTCCTCAAATACCACTGCCATTTCTACCGTAGGGGTAGTACTTAAACCAAGGTCAATTACATCAATTCCCAAGCTATTCAAAGTACTAATAACAAGTCGTTGAACAAGCTCTCCACTAATTCTGCCATCCCTGCCTATTACTACTTTTTTATTGCCATTAGGCGAAGCAGGTTCGCCAGATTGTTCATTAAGCCATGTGCCATAAGCGGCTGTAAAACGAACCACATCTAAAGGACTTAAATTATCGCCGGGTTTACCGCCGATAGTACCACGTATGCCTGAAATACTTTTTATTAATGCCATGCTTTCTACTTTAAATTTGGGTAACGGGGTGTGCAAACATAGGTATTTCATCTAAAAAACCCTACAAACCCATTGAATAATTAACACGATGCTAAAACTTCGCTTTTGGTAATGAAACACCAATAATATTAACTTATTTTCGTTCAAAATATTGGGGATTCATGCAACAACAAGCTTGGTTTAAAGATTGGTTCAACTCACCTTATTATCATTTGCTATACAGCAACCGAAACGAAAATGAAGCTTCCGACTTTATTAAAACCCTTGTTACGCATTTGCATCCGCCTTCAAACGCCAAAATGCTTGATGTAGCTTGTGGGAAAGGAAGGCATAGCAAAGCTTTAGCCGATATGCAATTTGATGTAACGGGAATTGATTTGTCTGAAAATTCAATTACCGAAGCCAAATTGTTTGAAAATGAGCATTTAAGCTTTTTTCAACACGATATGCGCATGCCTTTTTGGGTCAATTACTTCCATTATACATTCAATTTTTTCACTTCGTTTGGATACTTTAGAACAAGGCGCGAACACGACAATGCTATTCGAATGATGGCACAAAGCCTGCTACCCGAAGGCTTGTTGGTGATTGATTACTTAAATGTGGTGGTAGCCAACCGTACTGCCAAACAAACACACCAAGAACAATTTGGTGATGTTACATTTCACATCACCAAATGGAGCGATGAACACCACCTTTTCAAACAAATACAGGTAACGGATCAGCACAACAACACGCCCAAACACTTGTATACCGAAAGGGTTGCCAAATTTACATTGGGAGATTTTACCAGTATGCTTGCCGACCAACATTTGCACATCCAAGAAGTATACGGCAACTACCAACTACAACGATTTAGCGAACAAGAATCGCCAAGGCTAATTATTATTGCAAAAAAATAAGGTTATTCAGCTATGGCGCATACAGCTACATTCTTGTTGTTTCAACTGTTATTGTCCACTATTACCAAGTGGGTAGTAGCATTTGACGTTGCTTGCTTTAAATTGGTGAACAGCGTTTTTACCCATCCTTACCTCGACGCGACATTGCCAATTTGGCGCGACAGCATTTTCTGGACACCTTTATATCTATTCTTCATTGCATTCGGATTGATGCAATTCGGTAAAAAAGCATGGCTTTGGATACTATTTGGAATCCTGACTGTAACCATTACCGATCAAGTAAGCAGTAGTTTTATCAAACATTGGGTAGCTCGATTACGCCCCTGTAACGATCCTGAAATGCAACCCTATGTTCGGCTTTTATTGACACACTGTTCGGGAGGCTACAGCTTCACTTCTTCCCACGCAACCAATCATTTTGGCATTGCCACTTTTTTTCATATTACTTTGCGCCATTGTTTGCCTACTAAATGGCTTTTTGCTTGGGCGGCATCTATTGCCTATGCACAAGTGTATGTAGGTGTTCACTATCCTTTAGATGTGGTGGGCGGCACTATTTTGGGTTTATTGCTTGGAAACATGGTGGCTAGTTTTTATTGCCGTCGTTTTCCTTTTCAAACGCAAATAGGCTAAAACAACGCAAAGTTGTATATTCATTCACTCAAGCAACGACACACCAACCTTTCAACCAAATGACAGAAATATTTATTATTTTAGGGCTGATAGTTTTAAATGGCCTTTTTTCAATGGCCGAAATAGCTTTGGTATCGGTACGCAAAGCCCGTTTGGAATCGCAAGCAAACAAAGGCGATGCCGATGCACAACATGCATTAGAATTATCGAGTCATCCCGATACTTTTATTGCAACCGTACAATTTGTAATTACCTTGATTGGCTTGTTAACGGGTATTTTTTCGGGAGAAAAAATAAAAGTGCATTTAGTGGAATGGCTGATGCAATTTCCGACCGTACGCCCCTATTGCGATGCCGCAGCTACGTCTATCCTATTGATTGTTATTACATATTGCTCACTTGTTTTGGGCGAATTGTTGCCCAAAAGAATTGGCTTAAGCAATCCTGAAGCAATAGCCAAGTTAGTGGCGCGCCCCATGAAGTTGATTAGTTCGGTTGCATTTCCATTTATTTGGTTGTTGAATAAATCCACACAATTGTTGGTATCGCTGTTTGGCATCAAAAGAAGCGATAGCCATGTTACAGAAGAGGAAATTAAAGCCATCATAAACGAAGGTACCGATCAGGGAACTATTGAAGAGGCAGAGCAAGAAATCATTGAAAGGGTATTTCATTTGAGCGACAGAAACATTACTAGCTTGATGACACACCGTAGCGATATAGAATGGTTTGATGCTTCGCTAACGGTAGGCGAAATCAAAGCCACACTACTTGATGTTGTGCACTCAATTTATCCTATTTGCGATGGAAAAATAGATGTAATCAAGGGTACTATTACTGTAAAGGATTTGCTTTTGGCTAAAGATGATACCCCCATAAAAACCATTGCTAAGCCTGCGATGTATGTGCCTGAAAACAATACTGCCTATCAAGTATTGGAAAAATTCAAAGCCACCAAAGTGCACCATTGTTTTTTGGTGGATGAGTACGGAAGTATTGAAGGTTTGATTACATTAAATGATATTTTGGACGCAATTGTAGGCGATATGTCGCAGCCCGATGAAGAAGATTATGAAATAATAGCCCGAGCCGATGGAAGCTATTTAATTGATGCGCAAATACCTTTTTACGACTTTTTAAATTATTTTGACAAAACTGAATGGCTCAAAGAACGCGAACACGACTTTGATACATTAGCAGGATTTATTTTGCACGAATTAGAAGAAATTCCAACTACCGGACAACAATTGGAATGGCGTGGATTTTCCTTCGAAATTGTTGACATGGATAACCACCGTATTGATAAAATACTGGTTACAGCCCCCGCCGACTAGTCAAGTTGGTTTTACAACAGGTGAAAAATGTAAGAAAAGATAAATGAAAAAACAGCCTGAAAACCAACATACAACCAATTAGGGTGCTTAGTGCGAGAGCTTAAATAAGGCCGTATTTTCAGGATAAGCCAATTTGAAGCTTTGGGTTTGCTTAGTGTTTTTTACGTGGATGATATTGATTTGGCTTTTTTCTATCTCATATAGCAAATCGCATTTGACTGCAACCTCATTGCAACTGTTTAAATTGTCAATTTCTAAATAAGTCCAAATACTCTCAGCTTGTTGTTCATAACCAATCATTTTCAGCGTTTGCCATTTGCCATCAATTTTTAAACTAAGCTTTTTTTGCACGTAGGCATACAACATGGCTTCTGTTTGGGATTTATTGGCAGGATGTAATAAATCTATTTTGGTATAATGGTATTGTGTTAATGCTTTTTCTAAATCTTCAGTAAACACCCGCA
>JAIXOS010000469.1 GCA_027486695.1 Chitinophagaceae bacterium
CATTTATTGGGCATAAAAATAGTGCTAATACCACTAAGCACTAGCACTATCCTTATATGTTTCATTAGCTTACCCAAGTGTTGTTGGCTACATGGTAGCCTTAAATCATTGGTGTAAGCCAGAAGCCGGTAACAATCATTGGGCTGTATGGGCGTTGGCACCGTTCAACTGTTGGAAGTCGATGTAGCACACCTAAACCCTGCATCGCAATGAAAAGATTTTTTATACACTAAAAGACGTTCCACAACCGCATGTTTTGCTAGCATTGGGGTTACGAAACGTAAAACCGCGACTATTTAACCCACCTTGCCAATCTATTTCCATACCAAATAAGTACAACCCGTGACTTTTGTTCATCACAAATGGAATCCCTGCCACTTCATGTAGTTCATCATTATCGGCCATTTGATCAAAACCCAACACATACGTCATACCACTACACCCGCCACCTTTAACACCCACACGCAAATATTGGGTGGTATCAAATCCGGGCTCTAACATCAACCTTTTTATTTCGGCAATAGCACTAGGTGTAAAGTTGACCGGTGCTGCAATTACTGTATCCATAATTTGTAAACGTTTGTACAAAATTAGGTTATCGCTTTTTCGTTAGAGGGAAAAATCGTTGCTCGTAAGTCGCTCAATCGGAAATGCTTGTAGGTGTTATTGGCATTTGCGCAGCCTAGATTAAATCTATTCGCGCTGAAAAAAGGAAAATAAGTAAATTATGTACCGCTTTTATCAATCTTTTAAACAAAAAAGCACTTTACTTACAACCATTTATAAATATCACCTAAGAAATATCCAAAAAACAAGCTAAATGGCACTTTACCAATAAAAAAAACTCCTTAATAAATAAATTTTTATTGTTTATCAATAAAAATTAACTACTTTTCCATTTTCATTTCAAAATTCGTTTATGAAAATTAATGCTGGTATCTTATTAAATATCCTACGAGTATTGACATGGGCAGGTTTTATTGGTCTTTGTATAAAGGTGTGTTCGCTAATGATTTCCTTTGGAATTAGCATATACTTAAATCCTGTAGCCTCTAGCAATTTGTACATGGGATTGGATTTATCTAATCTGAAAAACTATGATAGCACGGCATACATAATGGTTGTTTTTTGCATCATCGGTATTATATCTCTACAAACAGGCATGTTTTGGGTATTGCTAATCATTTTTAAGCACATTAATTTAATGAGTCCTTTTCATGAAAGAATTCGTCAATTGATTTTGTCTTTGAGCATACTGTCTTGTATGATTGGCATTTTAAGCAAAATAACTTTTGGGTACACTTCAAGGTTAATGGGTCAAGGCATGCGTTTTCCGAATCTCTTTGAGCACATTGGCCTAGGTGATGCATTTATTTTTTTTGCTGGAATTCTTTTTTTCATTTCAGTACTCTACCAAAAAGGAATTGAATTACAGAATGAAAACGACTTAACAATTTAAAGTATGGCTATTATTGTGAATTTAGATGTAATGATGGCAAAAAGGAAAATGTCGTTAAATGAGTTGTCGGAAAAAGTTGGTTTAACGCTGTCTAATTTGTCGATATTGAAAACAGGGAAAGCCAAAGCTATCCGATTTTCAACCCTAGAAACCATTTGCCAAGTATTGGATTGTCAGCCCGGCGATATTTTAGAATTTAAGCCTGATTAACCGTACTTCTATTCGACTGTTTTCATGTAGAATCGTACCGCTTGTACCATTGCTAACAATCAAACCGTTGGTACATTTCAATAATATTAGCCATGAAAATAAGTATTGTCAATATAATCCGTTAAGCTGGTTACAGAGGCAAACACCTATTACCGAAACTTGCTTATAATCTGCATCTTTGCCTAGCGCAAACAACACACTACATGTACCGAATTTTACATACTGCCGATTGGCACTTAGGGCAAACGTTTAAAAACAAAACCCGTATTGAAGAACACCAACTATTTATCCATTGGTTGCTGCAAACAATTAGTGCAGAACACATTCAGGCTGTGCTTATTGCCGGCGATGTATTTGATGTATTCAATCCGAGCATTGAAGCGTTGGACCTATACCACCAATTTTTAACTAGGGCTTATCAATTGGGTGTACAGGTAGTTATTATTGGCGGCAACCACGATTCTGCCGCCCGACTCAATAGTACTAGCGGACTATTACAATGCCTAAATGTACAAGTGGTGGGTGGCGATACCAATGCCCTTGGCAAAGTGGTTCCCCTAACCAATCAACAACAGGAAATCGTAGCAGCAGTAGTGGCTATTCCCTATTTACGCGATGGCGATGTGCGTCAACTAGGCATGGGCGAAGGCGTTACAGAAGCGCACCAACTATTTGCACAAAGTGTGGGGGCACATTACCATCAACTATTATTGGAAGCGAAACAACAATATCCCCATCTGCCCATTTTGGGCATGGCGCATTTGTATATAACCGGGAGTACCACCTCTGACGCTAGTAGCAGCACCCCTATGCACCAAATAGGCACTTTGGCCACCATTTCTGCAAGCCGTTTTCCGGGTACATTTGCCTATTTGGCACTTGGTCACATACACAAACCACAGGTATTACAACATCCGGAAAACACAATAGTCAAATATGCGGGTTCACCCATTCCGCTCAGCTTTAGCGAGCGTGCAGACAATAAAGAAATTACCCTAATAACCATTGCCCCCGAACAACAGCTACAATACACTGCTATTCCCGTTCCCTTAGCACGCCCCCTGCTGCGCTTTAAAGGCAGTAGTGATGACATTTTAAATGCAATTGCTGCGTACCAACCCCACACGGACTTGCCTGCTTGGGCCGAGATTATCATCACCGAACCTACAGATTTTGTTGCTTTCAATACCCTACTTAGTTCGTTGGCAGAAGAAAAAAACATGGAGATTTTAGAACGTACAGTACAACTATCTACCTCCGCACCCACCAATACTCGCGAAGCATTTGTAGCCGACTTTGACAACAATCCATTAGAGGATGTAACGGCTATTTTTAAACTTCGATGCGAAAAAAGTGGCCTCAACAATGCCGCCATAGCACAATTACTACCGCTATTTCAAGAAACTTTGCAATTGGTACAAACAGCAGAACAAACTACACCTAGCCGCTAAATCACATGAAAATACTAAGCTTATATATTAAAAACATCCATTCCCTCAAAGGCGAACATACCATTCAGTTTACCCAAGGCGCATTAGGTAACACCGGATTGTATGCCATAACCGGACAAACAGGCGCAGGTAAATCTACTTTGCTCGATGCCATTACGTTGTCGTTGTATGGCGAAACAAACCGCCACGGCAAAGGGAATGCCGAAGAAATCATTACCCGAAATACAAAAGAAGCTATTGCCGAAACAGTGTTTGAAATCAACAATACCCTTTACAAAGCACGATGGGCAGTGGCGTATAACCGCAACCACAAACTGAACGATTGGGAACAAAAACTCTATAAAAACATTGGCGACGACCATTTTGTACCAATTGCCGACAAAAAGAAAGCCGCTCAGGAACACATTGTTCAACTGATTGGCCTTACTTACGAACAGTTTACCAAATCGGTATTATTGGCGCAAAACAACTTTTCGGCTTTTTTAAAAGCTTCTGCCAACGAACGTGCCGAAATGCTGAGCAAAATTACCGGCACCCAAATTTATGAGCAAGTATCTATTAAGGTATTTGAACATACCAAACAACTGCAAGCCGACCTCGATTTGCTGCAAAAAGACGTAAAAGAAGTACTTACGAACGAAGAACTAGCAATCATCATCGACACCAAACAAGCACAAGAAACAACGCATCAACAAGTTTCCGCCAATTTGGTCAACCTGAACCAACAACTGCATTGTGTCGAAAAACAAAATACCGTTCAACAACAATTAGCGGAGTACCACCAACAACTTAACATCCTTCAAAGCAACATAGACCTCCACAAGGCGGAATATGCGGCCTTAGACGCTTACCAAAAAGCCCTAACCCTACAACCACAATGGTTTGCTTACACGCAAATTACCGAACAACTAGGCAGTACCGAACAACAATTAGCCGAACAAACCGAATTACACAAAAGCCTTAGTAACGAATGGGAAGCAGTATCTCGCAATTGTGATGCTGCCGAAAAAACATTGTTCCATACCCAAACAACCTTACAACAGCAACTGCCCATTATTGAAAAAGCCAAACAACAATTGCAAACAATACACCATATCCAAGATGAATACAACAAAGCCGAACAACAAAAACAAAAATTAACTGCAACACTTAATGGCATTGAAGGACAATACAAAACCATTCAATCAACACTTAAAGACCTTCAAGCTACATTAAACCAACACGAAGCGAGCAAAGCAGCCACGGCTAAGTTTGAAACATGGCCTATTTGGGAGGATGCCATTCGCAGGCATTATAAAGACATGGACGCGGCAGAAAAAATTTGCGCAACCATTCAGCTTGAGCAACACAAAAAAACAATTGCCCAATTGCAGCAGCAAACAGCTACTGCCAACGAACTACTTGCAAACGAAACCACACAAAAGGAAAAAATACAAACCAACTACCACCACTTATTAGCACAAATAAAACAATTTCCACCACTAACCACTTTATTACAAGACCAAAACAAATGGCAACAACAAGCAGATGGGTGGCAACAGGCTAGTAACCTACTTACCCAAATAGCGAATACAGAAACACTTCATCAGCAAAGTACAACAGCCCTCAACAAGCTGTTAACTGATCAAAATCAACTAAAAATTGACAATGCAAACCTTTCCGAAAAAGTGAGTTTATTAGAACACACTTGGGAATTGGAAAAAACCATTGCAGGATTGGAAGCACACCGGAACCAATTGCAACCCGGCAAACCTTGTCCGCTTTGCGGCGCTACCGAACATCCTTTGGTAACAATACCGTCCGAACCACTTGCCACCAAACAGAAGTTGGACGAGGCAAAAGCGGCCTTACAACTAACGCAACAACAATTGACGCAAACAGAACGCCAAATAAACAATTGCCAATTGGAGCAAGCACACCATGAACGCAATTTGGTGCAACTAAACTACAACTTACAACAACAAGTTCTTTTGTTGAACGTGGTACTCCCCGTTTCAACAGACGACTGTGCAAACGGCATGACGCATTGCCAAGAACAGATCAATGAAATTCAAGCACAAATAGAAGTAACGAAGACTGTTCAGGCAAGTTTGGAGGAACAAAAACAAGTATTAGACACCGCCAACGAACGCATTTTAACACTTGAAAAACAACTGATTCAATATCAATCGGATAGTAAAATTGCCGAACAAAACTTACAAATTGATACTGATAAACTGGCTCAAGCTCAAAACACCATTCAATCGGTGATTGAAGATACAACACGCATTTTTGCCGAATGGCAGCTAACGTTGGAACAGCCAACCAAAGAGTCTATTGGTATTTTGGGTAAGCATGTTAAAGAACAATATCAAATATGGCTTGCCGCACATAAAGCCATAGAGGCCTTACTACCCGAATGGCAAGCGTACCAAACAAAGGCTGCTGAGGCCAATACCACGTTAATAAACGAGCAAAAAAACTTGAACGAAGCCATTGCACTCACCACACAATGGCAAAACCAATTGACTGATTTACAAAGCAATTTCAGCAAAACAACCCAACATTTTGTAATACAAAATCCGCCGGAAGAAGAACAACGCCTAAGAGATCTGGAAAAAATTGCCGAAGCAACCGTTCATCAATTAAAGGAAAAACGAGCCGCTTTGCTTACTCAAACAAATACGTGCAAAAAACAAATTGACCAACTGCAAGCCACCTTCAACAAGCAACAAATAACAACCATTGAAACCTTGCAAACGCTTACCAATGCCATGCTACCATTGGGTTTTGAGCAGCTACCGCAGCTAGAAAAGGCTTTAACCCTGCCCAATGCCGCTACTTTGTTAACCCAAAAAAAGGAACAAGAAAACGCATTGCTCCAATGCCAAACGCTCATCAACAATGCTCAAGCGGAACTGAGCGACCTACAGCAACAAACCGCCAACTATCCCGATGCCGACTTGCTCAAACAGCAACAACAATTGTTAGCAACAGAAAGCAAGAACCTTTTGCAATCTATTGGCGGGCTAACCGAAAAACTCGCTAGCAATAGCCAAAAAGTGCAGGAAAATGAAGCCTTGCTGCAACGAATTGCCAACGAAAAAGCAACCCTAACACAATGGGAGTTGTTGTCTAAATTGATTGGCTCCAAAAATGGCGATTTGTTTAAGCGCTTTGCACAGGACTTTACACTTTCCTTATTGGTACAATTGGCCAACCGCCACCTCACTATTATGTACAACCGATACGAATTGTTCAAGGACGATACATCTGCCGAAATGGAACTGCAAATAACCGATAAGCACTTTTTCAATGAAGTGCGCAGCATCAACTCCTTATCGGGTGGCGAAACATTTTTGGTGAGTTTGGCACTTGCCTTGGGCTTGTCCGATTTGGCAAGTAAAAACACCCAAATACGTTCGTTGTTTATTGATGAAGGATTTGGCAGCCTCGATCCGGAAAGCTTGAACACCGCCCTTGATGCTTTGGAATTGCTTCAACAACAGGGCAACCGACAAATAGGCATTATTTCGCACGTAGAGGAATTGAAAAAGCGCATTACTACCCAAATACAAGTACTCAAAACTTCGCCTGAATTTAGTAAAGTGGTAGTGGTGTAGCCATATTGCGTTTGTAGTATATTCCATAATGCGCATTCAATAGTACACAGTTGTCAATACATTCACTTAATGTAGCATTCTTATATATTTTTACGTGCAATAGACACATCCTTTATTTAAAGAATGGTTACATTTGTTCGTTTTCTAGTTTACAGGATTTTGAAGCACTAAATTCAACAGAAAAAAAGGACTCATTTCAATATCGTAGGTCCACATTTCTAGCACAATTAATGCCAAACAGCAACAAAAACAACCGATTTAATACATGCAAATTATCCATAAAATAAACGACTTTCTTTTTACCATTTTCCCTGAATTAACAATCGAGGGGGGGGGGTAACAAGTCGCTGATAATCAACAATTTAGAAAGATACTACACCTACGGACCGTACAAACCAAAAGTGACCATTGATGAGGAATGGGTAACTATAGACATCGACACTCCAACCATTCTTTCACAAGAAGCAGACTACCGAAAAACCGTAGCCCTTTGCGAAAAAAGCAACTTCACAGCAGCCAAACCAATACTTTCAAGTTTAATTCAAAAAAATCCCACCAATTCGGAATACCATCGAATAATGGGTCAAATTCTTTCAGACGAAGGCAACCAAGAAGAAGCCATCAATTGTTTGATAGATGCTTTGCGTTGGGACCCCAAAAACGGTTGGGCTTTGCTGATGATGGGCAACATCTTTGCAAAATTCAAAGAGGATGTGCCCACGGCCATGAAATATTATGACCAAGCATTAATTGCAAATCCGAACAACTATATCAGTATCGTCAATATTGGGTATTTGCTTTATGAACAACATCAACTAGCGGAAGCCAAAAAATATTTATACGAGGCATTAAAAATAAATGATACCTACCCAAACTGTCATTTCGCACTTGCATTAATTGCAGTATCCGAAAACGATTTACAGTCGGCTTTTTACAGTACTATTCAGGCTGTTAAGCTAAATAAAAACAAAGATGTCCTATATCAAAATTCTGTAAAGCAAGCATTTGAAATTGCAAAAAAAATGGCTGCTACCAATACGGGGAAATTAATTTTTAGAGAGTATCGTCACAAACTTGAATTTGAAGGCGATAGAAAAATTGATATTGTTAAAGACGAAGAAATACCCACCGCTGCAAAATTTGAATTTGCAGAAAATTATGAAAGAGACGTTCACCTAGTTAGATTTAAGCCTAGCTATCCGGCTGTTGAACACCTAATTATGCACGAGTTGGTACACCTCGATTTGGTAATTCAAGCAAGAAAAAATGATGCAAATCAATTATTCATTTCTAACCAAAGCCACAAAGCACCCTTTATTAAAGCACTTGAGCCTACCATCAAAAAGTTCAATAAAATGGGCATTTCTGAAAAGGCTATTGCCGACTATTGTTCCAGCTTGTTTGAAGGTTTGAACCTTCAAATCTTCAATACGCCGGTTGACTTATTCATCGAGCTGTTTCTATTTACCGAATTTCCTGAGTTAAGGGCGTACCAGTTTTTGTCGTTGCACGCCTTGTTACAAGAAAGTTTAAAGGCGGTAACGGATAAAA
>JAIXOS010000144.1 GCA_027486695.1 Chitinophagaceae bacterium
AGCAGAGCCTACTTCCTTTTTGCCTGATAAAACAAACCTAAACTAACATGATAAAAAACGAACTATCATGAAAAAATAAACAGCCTACATTTTGTCCATTACTTCACATATACAAATAAAAAAGCACCAATATTGGTGCTTTTTTATTTGTGGAGAATAGCGGGGTCGAACCGCTGACCTCTTGCATGCCATGCAAGCGCTCTACCAACTGAGCTAATTCCCCTAACGGATTGCAAATGTAAGGTTGATTTTATTTCTTTACAAAAAAATGTCAACAATATTTTTTCTCTACCTTCCATTAAACAGCCTTTCTAACACCAAACCCCAATTTAACACTTCAAAAAAAGTTTATGATTAGGTGATGCTGTAAAAATTGAAGGTCTTTTTGGACACCCAAAAAGACCTTCAACATATAAAACAGATAAATAAGGTATCTTATTCCCAGATTTGCTCTTTACCTTCTAACCACAATTTCACCGATTCGGTTGTAACACTTTTTGGTCTTTCGAGCGGGAATGACAAAGCCCTATCCCAACACAAACTCGACAAAACACCCAAAGCACGACTTACGGCAAACAATACGGTATAGAATTCATACTCTACTAGACCGTAGTGCACCAATAAAGCACCACTATGCGCATCTACATTGGGCCATGGATTTTTGATTTTACCTAATGATTGTAAAATTGGTGGTACTGTTTCGTAAATATTCCAAACCGTACGACAAAGTTTGTCTTCAGGCATGTGTTTTTTTCCAAATTCCATTTGTGCAGTAAAACGAGGATCCGTTTTGCGCAATACTGCATGGCCATACCCGGGTACAACCTTGCCACCTTCCAATGTTTCTTTTACATATTGGGCTATTTGTTCGCGAGCAGGCAAATCGGTTTGTAGTTGCTTTTGCATTTCAAATATCCACTTGATAACCTCTTGATTAGCCAAACCATGCAATGGCCCTGCCAAGCCATTCATACCGGCAGCGTAACTCAAATAAGGATCGCTGAGTGCACTACCCACCAAATGCGTAGTATGTGCACTTACATTGCCACCTTCATGATCGGCATGAATGGTCATATACAAGCGCATCAATTCTTTGAAACTTTCATTATCATAACCCATCATATGAGCAAGGTTACCTGCCCAATCCAAAAGCCCATTTGGTTGAATATCTTCACCATTTTTATACTTTCTACGATATACATAGGCTGCAATACGCGGCAAGCGGGCTATCAAATCCATGCAGTCATCAAATATGATGCTCCAATAATCTTTTTTATTTAAACCTACAGCGTATTCACGAGCAAAATTGCTTTCTGTTTGCATAGCCATTACACCCGTTACAAACATAGTCATTGGATGGGCAGATACCGGGAGCGCATCAATAGTTTCAAACACATGCTTGGGTACGTGACTTCTGCGCTGCCAAACACTTGTCATGTGTTGTACTTCAGCTTCCGTAGGCAAGTCACCAATCAACATTAAATGAAACAAACCCTCCGGCAAAGGTTCGCCACCGGGAATTGCTGTTGGTAATTTTGTTTGCAATTCGGGGATAGAATATCCTCTAAAACGAATACCTTCTTGTGCATCTAACAAACTTGTTTCTGTTACAAGCCCCGTAATGCCGCGCATACCCTGATAAATTTGTGCTAAAGTGACTTCTCCAATTTTTTTGGTGCCATGCTGCTTTAGTAACTCTTTTATCTCCGCACCTGCGGCATCGGCTTTTACTTTAAACCGTTCTTTAATTACTTCCATGTAGGTATCTGTTTTAAAATGTGTATGGTGAATGATGAATTTTCTAGTGCGTGCAATAAAAAGCAATATTTATTAAAACAAAATAAAATATTACCTTTTTAGAGGCTAAAGGTAAACATTAACCCTTTTTAGAACAAATGATTTATCAATATAGTTGAAATAAAGTGGAAAAATAAAGCATCCAATTATTTAGGTGCCTTTTTGTATAGATAAATAGCCACTAGAACAAATATCATATTCGGTATCCATGCAGCTATGATGGGTGGCAAATTGCCTTTTGTGGAAAAAATAGTACTAAATCTATCCGCAATGATAAATACCGCAGCAGTAATAAAGCCTGTGGCCAAATGCACACCACTACCTCCCCTCACTTTTCGGCCGGCTACAATAGCCCCTATTAGGGTTAAAAGGAGTACCGTTACGCTTGTAGCGTCGCGCCGGTAACGCTCCACTTTCAATTCGTTCAAACCCTCACTGCCTCTTAATTCTTCTAACTTAATAAACCTGTCTAAATCGGGGGTAATCAACTTATCTTTTGTGTATTTGTCTCTACCTAAATCGAGCGGCTTAAAATTGAACTTCATCGCTTTAACAGCATCTAAATGCACCCACTCTCCCTTTGCGTGCAATATTCTTTCTAATGCATTGTCGAGCATCCATTTTTTGGTAGCCGTATCCCAACGCAATGTTTCGGCACGTATATTTCGTACAACTACATTGTTTTTAATTTTATACATAAAAAAAGGGCCTCCGCGCTTGAACAAAGTATCGTACCCATTAATTCCGGCGTAGGTAAAGCTATCTATTCGGATGTACAAATTGGTGTTGGTTGTAAAAAGTGCGTTGTATGTGGAGTTTCGGTCAATATAAGTTGCTTCAAAACTGCCCCTGATTTGATTGGCTCTTGGTATAACATATTGATTGGCAAACCACAATATGCCCCCCAATAACACCCCACCTATCCAATAAGGACGTAACCACCGGTTAAAGCTAGTGCCACTTGCCAAAATGGCAATTATTTCGCTTCGTCCTGCCATTTTACTCGTAAAGAAAATGACTGCAATAAATACAAATAACGGAAACAACAAGGCTATAATATGTGGAACAAAACCATAATAATATTTTGTAACAATGTTGACAAAACCAAGTTGCGAGCGTACAAAATCGTCTGTTTTTTCGCTTACATCAATAACTACTGCAATAACAGTAAATAAAAAAATGGCAAAAAAGAAAGTGGTCAAAAAGGATTTTAATATATACCAATCTAATTTTTTCATGCGCTGTTGATGGCTGCAAAGATAGCTTTGCAATAGCAATATCTTGATACTGCCGGCAACATTCGTTTTGCTAATATTGTCAAAACAAAAAAAGGTTGCTAACCACGTAGCAACCCTTCCAAATACATATATACAATTCAGACAATTACAACTGCTCAATAATGGGCAAGGCCTTCAATATTAAACTAGCGACAGCAGCATTGCCATCTTTAGAAAACTGCTGCACCACCCTATTGGCTACAACTGCGTTTAAACTAAGACAATGATGCCCTAACAACTTAGCTAGCCCATACATAGCACTTGTTTCCATTTCAAAATTGCTGATTCGATGGTTGCCAAATCTAAAGCTTGTGAGTTGGCTAATTAGGTTGGGATAAGCAAGTCCTAAACGCAATATTCTACCTTGTGGGCCATAAAAGCCCGGACAAGTAACGGTAATGCCATGGTGAAATCCTTCCACAAAGTTTTTCAGCAAACTGCCACCGGCAGTAGCAATATAGGGTTCAATAGCCCCTCCTACCAATTGGGTATGCGTTTTAAAAGCACCAATTAGCTGTTCTTCTTCTTGATTGTTTTCTAACCGATAATAATGCAACAGATTATCAAGCCCTAAACCAAACGTTCCTGCCACATGCGCATCTACGGGAATATCGGCCTGCAGCGACCCTGTAGTACCAATGCGAATGATGGACAATTTGGTATGCTCCGCTTTAATTTGTCGGGTTTCAAAGTCGATATTTACCAGCGCGTCCAATTCGTTAAATACAATATCTACGTTATCGGGGCCAATGCCGGTTGATATGGCTGTAATTCTTTTTTTTCCAACATAACCGGTATGCGCAATAAACTCCCGATGTTGCCGCTGCACTTCTATAGAATCAAAATGTTTGCTAATAGCAGCCACTCTATCCGGGTCGCCAACCGTAATTACGGTATCGGCTAATTCTTCAGGTCGTAAATCGATATGGTAAACGGCCCCTCTGTTGTTAATGATTAATTCACTTTCTGCAATACGTGCCATACAGTTCTGGTTTATACAATGTTTTTAAAAGCTACAATATACAAACTTACCAACAGAAAATGTAGAAAAATGATTGCAAAAAATGCATTTCTCAAAAACAAATCCCCTATTTTTGCAGCCTCAAAAACATTGGTCCTGTGGCCGAGTGGCTAGGCAGAGCTCTGCAAAAGCTTCTACAGCGGTTCGAATCCGCTCGGGACCTCACAAAAAAGGATTGCCTAAGGCAGTCCTTTTTTACTTTTACCTACAAATTGGCAACTGAAATATGAAATATTCACAACCTATTGGTGCCGTAGCAGCCGTTATACTCATTGGTGCTTGTTTTTTGCCTTGGATCACCATCAGCAATCCGGCACTTACAGCCACCGGTTTTGCAACACATGGCACTTCGTTTGGTAAACCCGGTATTTTACATACTTTTTTTGCGGTAATCATGTTGGCATTTTTTTTATTGCCACGCATTTGGGCCAAGCGCACCAACTTTTTTATAGGCGCACTCAATGTGGCTTGGAGCTTCAAAAACTATTTATTGTATAGTGCTTGTATGGGCATTTGTCCGGAGAAACAAATTGGCCTTTGGTTGGTTGTAGGCTGTTCGGTTATCATGATGATCATGAGTTTATTGCCGAAAATAGACCTCCCAAAGCAAAACTAACGCACCATTCGCATCGCGCAATTTCACCCTGCTAATTAACCAATTGTTCAAATAGGACGGCAACTCAGTAGCCTTTAAAAAAGGCACTCCCTGTGTATGGGATGGTAGTGCACAAAAGTATGATGTAGTCCCTTTGGCACACGCAGAGCGCAACTTAGAGCAAATAACAAAAAGTGTAGAAAAAAATAAGCACAGTAAGCAATGCCGATATACGGGCTGTGCGGTATGCTATGGTAAATGAAATTACCGACAATTTGTCCAATTGCTTAATTGTACGCATTGGCAATTTGGTTAGTTTAAGGCTAAGCCTCAGCAATGAGAATTTTGCCAACGAAGCCGAGGTAACGGGCAATGCGATTAAAAACACCAACCTATTGTTTACACCCGATACCTAACTCAGGCAATAGCAGCAAACTTTGGTGTACGAAAAAGCCTAACAAACAACGGGTAAGGTGGCGTTTAAGATTTCCACACTAGGGAATTTTTGGGGGGAGAAGTTAGGAGTTGTAAGTTGTAAGTCATAAGTTTTAAGTTATAAGTTGAAGATGCCTGATATTGGTTGACCGGTTATGAAACTTACTACTTGAAACCTTCTAATTACCCCTTAAAACCTACGACTTGCCCAATGATACTTCCGCAGAAGAAGGGCGGCGGGATGCAACGGGCTTGGTGAGCATCCTGCAAGGTGCGTACCGGAGCGATAGCGGAGCCCAACGCAGCACGATATTGGCTGCCAATTGGCTTTAAAAGTTCATCGCCCCAAATAAGCAAAAATGTATTTCAGAAGCCAATTGCCTTTTTTTACCAAATATTCCGTGGACACCAATCTCCAAATCGGTTGTTGAGCAAGATACCTACCACCACTTCGTGACTACCCCTACTAACCGATTGCAACGACGACGTTGTGTAGTCGTAAGAATAACCAATATTGAAAGTGCTGTTCAGATTAATGCCCAACATGCCCGCAAAACCATCTTGCACACGGTAATTGGCACCAATCCACAACAAATCCTGGTATTGCAATTTGGCATTTACATCTACCCCTATTGGTAATGGTTTGATATACCGTAACATGAGCGAAGGGAGCATACTTACATCGTCGCTTAGCTGTATGCGATAACCGGCCTGCAAAAAGGTATGCGGCACAAGCCTACCAATGCTATCTTGCTTAACCAAGGCATTTTGAGAAAACACAAGCGACTGTGGAATAATTTGCTGCAAGGCCAACCCCACAAAATAATCTTTGCCATACAACCACAAACCGGCACTCAAATCCGGCTTTACGGTGTACAAATTGCCATTGCCCAAGGCAGAAGGATCTCCTACTTGATAAAAGTTGAGTTTGGCGGTATTCAGCCCAAGCTGTGTAAAACCTCCACTTACTCCTAGCGACAAATTGGTTTGTGCATTGATACCTATATGGTAAGCATAGGTTGCAAAAGCTCCAAACCTATTTAAGGGCCCAGTAACATCGTTGATAATAGTAGCCCCCCAACCATGGTGCGATGGAGCTGCTTCGTAGTTACGCCAATAGGCTTCGCCTCGCGGATTTTGTCCCGGAGCATGCATAGTAGTTGCGGTTTCGCGTCCATAATCGTCTTTAGAAAAAGCACCGTGAATGGTAAAATAACTAGTTACCGGTGCATCTTGCAAGCCTACCCATTGGTGGCG
>JAIXOS010000348.1 GCA_027486695.1 Chitinophagaceae bacterium
GGTGTACCGCTTCGGCTATTTCTTTTACGGTGGCTTTGGCATTGTGCTGCAATATTTTCAGTATAGCAAGGTCTTTTTCATCTAAAACAAGATTTGCAAAAGAAGATTCTTCTTTTAAGTGTGGTTTTGTTGCCGACATTTAGACTATTTTTCTTCAAAACTATTTATTTTAAATGATTTATTCTATTATCTATGGGTTTTACTTTTCGTTTATCCTACTAAGTTATCTTCGCCGCACAAAAAAACAATTATGTCTACTCTTACCAAATCGTTAGATTTTAGTTTGCCTTACAAAGTGGCTGATATCAGCCTCGCCGATTGGGGCCGTAAAGAAATTAGATTGGCCGAAGCCGAAATGCCGGGTTTAATGGCATTACGTGCCGAATATGGCAGCACGCAACCCTTAAAAGGCGCAAGAATTGCCGGTTGTTTGCACATGACTATCCAAACTGCTGTATTAATTGAAACCTTGGTGGCTTTAGGTGCAGAAGTAAAATGGAGTTCTTGCAACATTTTCTCTACACAAGACCAAGCTGCCGCTGCTATTGCCGCTGCGGGTATTGGTGTTTTTGCCTGGAAAGGTCAAACACAAGAAGAAGCAGATTGGTGTATTGAACAAACGTTGTTTTTTGGTGGCGAAGATCGTCCGTTGAATATGATTTTAGACGACGGTGGCGATTTAACCAATATGGTGTTTGATGTGTATCCGGAACTCATTGCCAATATCAAAGGATTGAGCGAAGAAACCACTACCGGCGTTCACCGCTTGTACGAGCGTATGGCTAAAGGCACTTTGCCTATTCCGGCTATCAATGTGAACGACAGTGTTACCAAATCTAAATTCGATAATAAATACGGTTGTCAAGAAAGTTTGGTAGATGCTATTCGCCGTGCTACCGATGTAATGATGGCCGGCAAAGTAGCCGTAGTAGGTGGTTATGGCGATGTAGGTAAAGGTTCTGCTTTGAGCTTGCGCGGTGCCGGTTGCAGAGTGATTGTTACCGAAATTGACCCTATTTGTGCTTTACAAGCCGCAATGGACGGATTTGAAGTGAAAAAAATGATTGACGCTGTGAAAGAAGCGGATATCATTGTTACCGCTAGTGGTTGCCGCGACTTAATTACCGAAAAACATTTTCGTGTAATGAAAGACAAAGCAATTGTTTGTAACATTGGCCACTTTGATATTGAAATAGATATGGCTTGGTTAAATGCCAATTATGGTACTACCAAAGACACTATTAAACCACAAGTGGATTTGTACAATATTGAAGGGAAAGATGTGATTGTATTGGCTGAAGGTCGTTTGGTAAATTTGGGTTGCGCTACCGGACATCCAAGTTTTGTAATGAGTAATTCATTCAGCAACCAAACATTGGCACAAATTGAATTGTGGAACAACCACGCCAATTACGAGAACAAAGTATACGTTTTGCCTAAGCACCTCGACGAAAAAGTAGCGCGCTTACACCTAGCAAAAGTTGGTGCCGAACTTGACGAGTTAACTGATGTGCAAGCCAATTACTTAGGTATTGCGAAAGTAGGTCCTTACAAAAACGACATGTATCGTTATTAATATCAGGGAAACCTCAAAATAACATCAATGAAAAAAGCTACTTCTGATTTGGAAGTAGCTTTTTTATTTTAGGTAACTATTTTAAAGCCTTGATAATGAATGTATTTTGAAATTTATTTTTTGTCAGCTACACGGTAGCTGTGTTATTGTGATGAGCCCATCTGTTGGATGACTATCGGGCTGCATGGGCGTTGGCACCATTCATCAACAGTAAGTTGGCGCAACACACCATCGGCATTTTGGATCAATTTGGATAGTTCAACCACTTATTCCGATTGGTATGTAGCCTGCATTGCCTTAATAAAATCGCTCACAAAATAGCTAACTACTTTACCCGATAATGCCGTTAACTGATAGGTTCCTTCGCTAATGTGCAAATAGGCCGGTTGGCTATCCATAACTACATAGTTCAAAAATTGTCTTGCAGTAGCCACATCTATGCCGGCTTCGGCATGCAAATGCGGAACCGACGATGCTACCACATCTAAATCAAGTTCAATGCCTACAAGTGTATCGTCGGTAAAGTCGGTAGCGGTAATCACCGATTGTTCAAAAGTGCGTTTTTCCAACAAAAAAATATCTTCATGCGTAATGCAGTCGGCAAAGGGATTGTTAACAATATCAATCCACACGTTTTGTTGAATGTAATTTTCGTGAATACCTAACAAACAAAATTTTTCCAAATAACCATCTTCCTCGGCATAGCGCAAAGCATTGCCACTATGTCGGCCTTCCATAGAGGCATAATTGGTATGCGCCCCTAAGTGAATAGCATTGATTTGTGCAAAAGGAATCACACTGCTTTTAAGCCAACCTTTGGCAGCACCTTTAATACATGGGTATGCGTTGTTGCCACCGCCGCCAATGACAATGGGTAATTTTCGGTTTTGCGTAATCATTTGGACGATTTGTTCTATTTCGGCATCCAATAAGTTTACTGCATGTCGGTAAGCATCCGTTTTTTCGTCAATTGTAGCTGCAGATGCTTCTATTAGGTCCGTTACATCGCTAAAGTCAAACTGACCGAGCACCAATACTTCTTCCCCACTAAAAAAATCGTTGCTTTGAAGGTTCAAAAAACTACTTAAAAAGTTTGGCCAAACCGGCATCGAATTACTTGTTCCGCCGTTTGCTTTAATGCCAACATCTTCTTGCACGCCTACTAGTACATATCGTGCGGTGGTTTGCTGTAAGGCAATGTCCAAATTGGCTGTATCTGTTACTACTTTTACACATTCTCCCAATTTGGTTTCAAATCGCCTGATTTTGGTTCGTGCTAATACATCTTGTTTGGTAAAAACCTGTAAATGTTTCATCTGAATATGCTTTAATGGACTTAACAAATACCAACCGAGTTTGTACACATCGGTTTACAACCCGTTGAAAGTGATATGTTAAGCAGCCCAATGAATAAAAAACAACGTGGTTTACAAAAGAAAAGGAATCAAATAGCGCCATATTTGCAACACTATGTGTTGTGGCATGTTGTATAAAGGTGCAATATGGCAATGGTGGTTCTATTTCTCAAGTAAATGTAACAGAAAACACAATACCTGTGCACAGAAATAATGGGCAAACAACAACAAGGTTTCAACAAAACAATGTGTAAATATGATTTGTACACTCACCATCGTTAAATATCCCCGATATTATGCATGGGCAGGCATTTTGAGTATGGCTTTGTTTCGTTGGCCATTGCTTTGGTTTCGGGATGTGTGTTTTTGGAAGTTGATGGGTTGTGGCAAAGGCGGTAGCTTTAGTTTACAGCCCGATTGGCAACAGTGGGCCATTCTGACCATTACGCAACGTACGGACTCTTATCCTATCAACGCCCAAACCTACCAATTACCCCATCTGTCTAAATGGATGGTGCGTTTTATACAATGGTTTAAAGCCGAACCCATAGTATACCAATTGGTTCCTATTGAGGGGCATGGCCTATGGGATGGTAAGGCAGTCTTTGGCCAATTGCCCAAAGATTCGGGTTACGACGGCGTAATTGCCGTACTCACAAGGGCTACCATCCGTATAAGTAAGCTGCACCGTTTTTGGCAGCATGTACAGGGTGTTGCCAACCAAATGAATGGCGCAGAGGGCTTTATCACCTCTGTGGGCATTGGCGAAGTACCTTTTGTAAAACAAGCCACCTTCAGTGTGTGGGAAAACAAAAGCTCCCTAAAACAATTTGCCTATAAAATGCACGAACATACTGCCGTAATTCAAAAAACACGTAAAGAAAAATGGTATAGCGAAGACATGTTTGTTCGATTTCGATTGTTAAATGTTTCTACCAGCAACAACACAACCAATCCTTTATTGGGAAAACTGTAAATTGCCAACAATTGCAAGCGTAACAATCCATTAGTGCAACCTTGACATAGCTTGTAATATATAGCTTTTAATATTTTTAATTAAGTATATGCAAAAGGAAATAAAAGTAGCGGTAGCATCGGAAATTGGTACCTTAAAACGGTTACTCATTCACAGTCCGGATAGTGGCTTGGGTAAAGTTGTGCCCTCAAAAGCGCAGGATTGGCTGTTTGAAGACATTGTACATTTAGATACCATTCGGAAAAAAGAATACGACTATTACGTAAAAATTTTGCTTTACTTTTTAGATCCGGAAAAAATACAAGGCAAGTTAGCCGACATTGATAGCTTAGAATCCGATAGGGCTTTTTACAAACCGGCAAACGAAGCCTTCCACAAAAGCGATAAAGTAATTGAATTACAATGGCTATTAGCAGAAATTTTGCAAAACGAAGACATTCGCCAAAAATTGGTGGCGTCGGTTTGTGCTATCGAAGGTTGCACCTATGTGCAGCAAAAGGATCTTTTGCAATATACACCTGCCGATTTGGCCAAAACCTTCATTTCCGGCACTACAAACGACAAACAATTGTTGTTTGCCCCCATTCCCAATTTCATCTTTACGCGCGATATTGGCATTACCATCAACCAGTTTGTACTGCTCAATAAGCCCGCCAAAAAAGCCCGTACACGCGAGGCATTATTGGCAAAATACATTTTCTTCAATCATCCTTTTTTTGCTGATTATCAACAAAACATTATCGAATTACCCGATAGTCATTTGAGTTTTTTATTGCCCAAAGAAGACGATGATCGAAAAATTACCCTTGAAGGTGGCGATATTATGGTGGTGAGCAACAACCACCTATTGGTAGGCATTAGTGAACGAACATCAGCGGAAGCAGCGGTAAAAATTACCAATGCCATGTTTGAAAAAAACATTGTAGACAAAGTAACCATTGTGCGCATTCCCAAAAAACGGGATTACATGCACATTGACACCATTTTTACACAAGTGAAAAAGGATGTGTGGGTGATGTTGGGCAATTTTAGCCGAAAAGCTGTTAAACACGAGGATGAAAATGCTATTGAGCGCAACTTGGAAATAAAAAAAGAGGAAAAAATTAAAATATTACAATTTCAAAAGCAACAGCCCGATAACCCTATTAGTTTCGACAGTTTGGAGGATTTGCTGATTGATATTAGCAAAACAGATCTGAAATGTAATGGTGACGTGAAAATTATTTTTAGTGGCAATAATGAATTTCCTTACAGTGCAAGGGAACAGTGGACAGACAGTTGCAATGTTTTGGCATTGAAGGAAGGGGTTGTATTGGGATACGATAGAAACGATAAAACAACAGAAGCCTTTATTCAAAATGGCTTTACCGCCATTCATGTAAAAGACCTCATTGCCATGCTAGAGGCCGGAACCATCACTACCGAAGAAATTAGCGATACCATCATTTTAATGCCATCAGCCGAATTGTCGCGTGCGCGCGGTGGTTTTCATTGCATGAGTATGCCATTATTTCGAAATCCAATATTGTAATTGTTTATGTTTATAACGCCACATTTGTTAATGATTCGCCCGGCTGCATTTACTTTCAATGCACTCACGGCTGTCAACAACGCCTTTCAAGTCAATACGGCCGATGACCAAGTGCAGGAAAAAGCCTTGGCAGAATTTGATAACTTTGTAGAAGTATTGGAACGTCATGCAGTTGATGTAACCGTTGTTCAGGATACAGCCACACCTCACACGCCCGATAGCATTTTTCCGAACAATTGGATTTCTTTTCACAGTAATGGAACCATTTGTTTGTATCCCATGTTTGCAGAAAATAGACGATTAGAGCGCAAGCCATCTGTAATGCAAACCATTGAAAAAAAATTCGCTATCAGCAAATTGGTCGATTACACCTATTTCGAACAGGAAGCCATCTATTTGGAAGGCACTGGCAGCA